>JAFGNI010000028.1 GCA_016927095.1 Anaerolineae bacterium
ACGCAGGGCGACGACGAGCTCATCCTGGTCACCGAACAGGGCCGTGGCATCCGGTTCAACGAGCAGGATGTCCGCGCCATGGGCCGGACGGCTACCGGCGTGATCGCGATACGGTTGAAGGAGGGAGACCGCGTCGCCATCGCTGAGGTCATCGAACCCGATGCGAAGCTCTTCCTGGCATCGCAGAATGGCTTCGGGCGCTGCACGCCTCTGACGGAGTTCAGGGTGCAGAGCCGTGGCGGACAGGGCATCATCGCCTATAAGGTCAGCGAGGTTACCGGCACCATTGTCGACGGGCGCGTCGTCCAGGATGAGGATGAGCTCACGTTGATGTCGCAGACGGGCATCATCCTGCGGACCGAGGTGGCACGCATCCCTATAAAGGGGCGCTATACGCGTGGCGTCGCGATGATGGACCTCAAACAGGGCGATAGTGTCGCATCCGTCGCCCGCCTGCTTAATGGCCAGTCCGAGGAGCTCCCGGCGGATACGACGGCTGTCCCGGGGAGTATGGATGAAGCGGATGTCGACGAGCCTACTGTGGATCCCCAGGACCTCCTGCTGGATCTCATAGATGAGGATGGCTTCGACGAGTAGACAGGTACCTCCAGACCCGTGGCTGCCCTAGTTACCTCGGGGCGTCAGGCTTACAGCGCTGAAGGACGGGCTACGTGAACCGATACCGAGATGATGGCGACCATGCAAAACACGGGGCGCTGGGCACAAGCTCCGACCAGCTCCTGGCCCTGATCCCCGAAGGGGATGTCGACCAGCTCGCTGAGACCCTCGTTGCCTTCGCCAACGCCGATGGCGGGACAGTGTATCTCGGCGTCGCCGAGGGGGGCTTACCCACCGGTGAGGTCTTTCCCGAGGACATCGAGGCCGTCGTACAGCAGGCCGAGCTCAAGTGTCGCCCCCCCGTCCGGGTCGAATGGGAGCAGATGGAGACCGGGGGCAACTTCGCCTTCGTGGGCCGCGTTTACCGCAGTCCGGTGCTGCACGTGCTCGATGATGGCCGTATCCTGGTACGGACCGGTGACCTGAACCGCCTCCTCACCAGCGCGCAAGTACAGCAGATGGCAGCCAGTCGCTCGGTCGGTGACTATGAGGCCGAGCCTGCGGTTGGAATGACCCGCGCCGACCTCGATGATGAGGTCCTCCGGGAATTCGTACAGGTGTGGGAGGAACGCCAGGGCCGGCAACTCACGCGCCCCCTCGATGATTTCCTGACCGAGATGGGCTGGCTGCTCCCCGATGGCCAACCCACGGTCGCAGGTGTCCTCCTCTTCGGCAAGAGCCCGGCGACCTTCCTCCCGCGCTGTGGCGTGACTTTCGTCCGGTTTGAGGGCATGCAACTGCGTGGGCCCGATGGCGGAGCAAGCTATGGTCGGCGCGTCGAGATCAACGCGGCGCTTGCCCATACGATCAAGCGCACTTGGGATATCATCAAGGAAGAAATCCACATCGGCGCTGTCGTCCGCGGCCTCAGGCGTGAAGAGCAGTGGGTCTATCCCCCCACGGCGATCCGCGAGGCACTCGTCAACGCTATCGCCCACCGCGATTACCGGCTCCGCGGCCGCGCCATCGAGGTACGCATGTTCTCAGATCATTTGGAGATTACGAGCCCCGGCGGCCTCCCCGGTTTCATCACGCTCGACAACATTGTCGATGAGCACTTCTCCCGCAATCCGCGCATCGTCAGTGGGCTCTTCCAGTGGGGTTACATCGAAGAACTGGGGATGGGCGTCGACCTGATGATTGACGAGATGGCCCGAGCTGGACACCCTGTGCCGGCGTTCAAGGCCACCGACGCCACATTCAGCGTTACGTTCCAGAATGTGCAGCAGCGCGTGCCACTGCCCCCCGGCGGCACATCCGGCTTGACGATGAACGAGCGCCAGGCGAAAGCGCTTGCCTACGTTCAGCAGAACGCGCGCATCCGCAGCCGCGACTACCAGGAGCTCTGTCCGGACGTGAGCCCCGAGACCCTGCGCCTTGACCTGGCAGACTTGGTCGATCGCGGCCTATTTCTCAAGATTGGGGAGAAGCGGGGGACCTATTACATCCTGAAGTGATCAGGGGACGGCGTGCTTGAGCCACCTTGGATATCCGTATGAGCGCTCGAGGCCCAGCCTTAGTAGACTGCACTCTCCCAAAGCCTGCCGGGCCACAGTTTCCAGGATGAACCCCAGCTCCGACTCAGCCCCCGACGCCTCGAAGCCCACCGTCCACCACTCCTGGCCATCCGCCACAACCTGTGTCAGCTCCATCGAGCAGCCGCGCATTGAGGAGAGCGCTTTCGGAACGGCACGAGCCGAATCCGCATCCGACTCCAGCGCATAGTTGCGAACACGACGGGCCTTCTGCACGGCAATCCACCCATCCGGGTCTCCAGGGCCTTCCCCGTTCCCGCCCGACGCTACAAGACCGAACGCCCACTTGCGCCAGAGCTCCGGAACACCGATCACCCCGGCACAGAATGCTATCGCTCCCAGGCTGCCGTAACGCTGCTTGATCTCGATACGGCCCTCGCGCAGCTTGATGCCCAGCCCGTCATCAGTGACAAGCGGGAAGTAGATATCGACCCTGGGCGGCTGCACCTCAAGGAGTGGAAAGTCGGCCGCAAACCATGCCTGGACATCCTCAGGAATCGCGCCTTCACTGAACCAACGTACCTCTGCCGTAGGCCACATCAGCCTGCTTCCTCCA
>JAFGNI010000029.1 GCA_016927095.1 Anaerolineae bacterium
AGGCCGACGATGATCTCGCCTTTCAGCGTCCGCAGGACGAGGAAGGGTCGTGGGAAGTCACCCGCAGCGACCCTAAGCGGGGTCGTGGGCGGCCAGTGCCGGTCATCCAGCAGCCGGCGGTAGTTCACATCGCCTTTGAGGATCACCAGATCGGCGGACGCGAGCTGGGCCATCAGCGTGGGCGGCATCGCCCTAAACGGCAGGCAACGGGTCCAGAAGCGGTCTGTTGTGAGCACAAGGTGACCGGCGACCATCGCGCGGCCAAGACGCTCCCCTAGTGCCGCAAGCGGGGACTTCACGGCAGCCCCAAGGCGGGCGAGGATCTCCATAATGTCTTGGGGCATCGCGTCGGAGACGAAAAAGGGCTGGTTCTTCAGATAGAAGACGACGCGTCGCGCTTTGCCTGTGACAAGGAGATGATCGGCTAGGACAAGGTCGAAGAGCGCATCAGCACCGACGTTGTCGTTGATGAAGGCCACCTGATCGACGCCGTCTGCAAGCTGCGCCCGGACCGCCTCCGTGTCGTCGATGAGGATGTTGGGGCGATCGGCAACCGTGTCCCCGATAGCTCGCTCGCGGACGGTGAAGTTGCTGAGGTCAGCCCGATTTCCCCACAGGCTGGCGTGCAGAAGCGACGTGAAGCGCGCGTCGAGCGGCGTTTCGAGGAGGGTGGGCCAGATCTCCGCCAATTGCGTGACGGCGGCTTCCTCTTGCACGCGCTTCTGTGTGCCGAAGGGGTCGTGACCCGCCCAAAGCCCAGATTGGAAATAGCGCACCGCCTCCAGCAGACGCCGGTAGAAGTAGGCCTCTGCGAAGTACCATGGCACCTCCAGCCAGGTGCGTCCGGCAAAGCTGGTCAAGTGTGCTTGCCAGAAGGCAGCGTCGCCTCCGGTCTCCTGTAGCGGTCGCATCTCGGAGGACCCGCCACCTGGTCTGGCTATCTCCTCACGGAAGGCCTCCAGAGCCGAGACGATATCCGGCGGATAGCCGTTGTCGGCGATGACACGATCAATGATCTGCCCCTTCCGCTCGACGATCGTCTTTCGCGCAAACGAGCCCGGTTCCGACGTCATCAAGGGCGGTGGCAGGCGCCGCGAATCACCGCGAATCTCCGCTGATCTTTGTTTTGATTCGCGGTGATTCGCGGTGATTCGCGGTTCGTGTGATGTATCGGCGGGCATAGATCTCCCTACCGGGCCATCAGGCGGAGCAGCTCTGCCTCAGCCTCCTTTGTCCACTCGCTGCCGTTGCGGAGCTTGGCGTAGACCGTGGGTAGTTTATCCTCCAGATCGGTGATGGCTGTAAGGGGCAGCGGCTTGATGTGCGGGTAGATCACGATCTTGCCAGGGTAAGCGGTCTCTTCAACCGCTTTCAGCCCGTCCCACGCCGCTTCCAGCGAGCCGATGGCGGCGACAGAGCGGTTCGGGGAGAGTTGTCCGGTCTCGGCTTGGAAGAGCATCGAACGCATATTCTCGATGGTGGAGGCAGAGTGGCCGATGACGCGCGTGCCCCTCAAGTAGGCGCCGCTGAGGTCGATGGGGGCGGACTTGCCGCGCGCTACACCGGCAAAGATGTTCATCACGCTCCCTTGGCCCAGATAGGTGGCGGCGTCGGCGATCACAGGGGGTACAGGGGCCAAGATGATGATGTCATCGAAGCCCCTGGCTTTGAAGTCCGCCATCACGGGGTCGTGGGTCTCTTTGTTCATCGGGTTGAGGCAGATGAAGTCGATGCCCCTCTCCTCGGCTTCAGCCGCGAAGCTGGTGCACAGATCGTTGAGGCGCTCGTCGCTGATGTCGGTGCAGACGATGGTGCCCGGCGGCTCCGCCGACTCAATGGCCCGCTGGACGTGCATACGGCCCATCGGGCCACCGGCACCCACGAACCAGACCGCGCCCCGGGGCTTGAGCGTCGAACGGGCTGGGACTTCGCTGTGGGCCTTGGCGATATCGGTATCGGCGGTACCCACGTAGAGCCAGCGGTTGTAGTGGACGCGACCGACATCCAGGTTGACGCGGCGCGGCATTGGCGTGTCGGCGATGATCGCCATGATGCCGTAGCTCGCCAGGTTGGGGCTCGCCCGCTCGATCACGTCCGGATCCGCGCCCAGAATGACGATGTCGTCGATGCCGGGCCCGCTGCCGGTGGTTTCGGCCGGCGACGCTGGGGAGTCATCGGTCTCTACGCTCGACGGGTCCGGCAGCTCCGGCACATCGACGACCTCGATACCCAGGGTCGCAGCCTGCGCCCGCAGCCACGCCTCAAACGCTGTGGGGACATGGGTGAGCAGCAGCTTGTCCGGATGGGCCTGCTTGTCGAAGCCCTTGCTGATCGTGTAGTTGTCTTTGGCCAGATCCGTCCCAATGACCCACATCGTCCCTTTGGGGCGCAGCATCGTCCGGTAGCGGAGCTCATAGGCCGCGATGACGCATGCCCACGGCTCGGTCAGGGCTGCCTCGGCGTAGCCAGTGCTGGGCGCCACGGGGATGAGGTAGTTGCCATGATCGCCGTTGAGCACGCGCTGATCGATGACGGTGCAGTCGGACAGCCCGCCTTGGATCTCATAGCCGTAGGCATAGCCGACACCGTTGACAAAGATGTCGGCCTGCACGATGAACCGGTCGCCTACCTTGTAGTCATCTTTAAGGTCCTCGCCAACGCCCACCACGGTCAGGCTGACCTCGTGGCCCAGGACGATGGGATCCTCTTTCATATCACGATAGATGCGGGGATGCTCCTGTCCGGCGCGGATCACCTTGATATCTGAGAAGCAGTGCCCACAGGCATCGTGGCGCACGAGGAGCTCGTCGGGGCCATATTCGGGCATCGGTACCTCGATAGGCTTCCTGTCCACCCCCAGGTTCTCAAACCCCGCTCCGTAGAGCGGCCAAATCCGGTTCATCTCGGGCAGCGGCGCATCGGCACGCTTGTAGGCTTCGAACTTGTCGGTTGTCATCTCACAGTATCTCCTTTGTTCATTGAAAGTCGTAAGTCGAAAGTCGGAAGTCGAAAGTCATGAGTCGAAAGTCAGGATCAGTGCCGGCGGTGGGATTCACAGTGCTTCCACCATTCACGATTCACCATTCACGGTCTCTGAAGCAGGAAGGGGTCGAACACCGATCATGTCCTGTCCCGACAGCATGAATCAAGACTCCTGACTCAAGACGCTCCCCGAGTCCTGAATCGTGCGTCGTGAATCGTGACGTCAGCATCGTGCATCGTGACTGCGGTATCGTGTCGCTTCTCTCAGTCGTACCTCGTGTGCTCCTGCACGCACTTCATCAGCCATCGCATCCGGCCCACGCCCGTGCCCGCAGCCAGGGAGCCGGCGGTGGCGATGTTGAGGCCCCCGTTCTGGCCTGCCTTGTGGAAGTCGGCGATGACCTGCGCCTTGATCTCCTCGGCGGTGCCGTTGCGGAGCAGGAAGGGCGGCATCTGGCCGTTGATGTAGGCGTCGGGCATCTTCTCCCGGATCAGGGCGGCGTCGACGGTCGGGCCGTAGTTGACCTCACGGATACCAAGCTCGTATTGCATGTCGAGCAGATGGCCCATCGCGCTGTCGGAGTGCTGGTACCGTCGGGCGTCACCCGGCGCCATCGCGTTCAGGACGCGGTCCAGGACCGGGAAGCAGTATTCGCGATAGAGGCTGCGGTTGAAGAGCGCGGAGTTGTCGTCGGTGATCCACCATCCGGGGTGGGGATTGCCGCTGAACTTACGCAGAAAGGTGTTGAGCTCGACCATCTTCTCTGCCAGGATGTCTCGGAACCGGTGCATCAAGTCCGGATGGTCCATCATCCAGAAGAAGACATTCTCGGGTGTGAGCACCGATGTCATTATCGTCGCAGGTCCGCGGCTGCCCGTGCCGAGATGAGGCACCGGTTTGCCGGCAGCCTTGCGCGCCTCCCACTCCGCCCGATAGGGCGCCGGCAGCGCCCACGTGGCGATGTCCGTTGTCTCCGCAAGATCCAAGACCTCTGCAAAGGCGTCGGGATCGTCGGTGACTGGCGTTAGCCAGGGCGTGCCGCCCTCGTGGTATTCGAAGTAGCAGCCGAAGAGGTTCTCAATGCGATGCGGTTCGTGTTCCCACGTGTCCTCGTTGAAGAAGGCGCGCCCTACGTAGGTCAGCGTGACTTCGTTGACCTGGCGATGCAGGGCGTCCCGGTAGGCCTTGTCCTGGTAGTAGCGCAGGGTCGAGGGCACGTCCGCGAATTCGAAGATCCAATGGTCATCCGGTGAGAAGGAGAGCGAACACCGTGGCTTGTCCAAGGTGAAGGCCTGGCACGCCGCGTTCTCCTCCCAGAAGCCCTCAAGGTCGAGGTCCTGGGTCATCTCAAGGAAGACGTCTTCAATGATAGGCATCCGGATCACGCCTCCTTCGGCTTTTGCCCAATGTCGAAGGCCGGCCCCAAGAAGTCACCCACACCAGGGCAGACGATGGTTTTGGCGCCACGTGACTGCTTTTTCATATCGACCTCCTGCTCAAGACTGACCCACACGCAGCACGTCGTCGGGATCCGGGCCGGTACCGAGATCGCGGAGCCGGGTCAGGGTTGCCGTGCCCGGTGGCAACGCGCGCCCAACTTGCGTGTAGAAGGCATTGCGTTCGCGACGGTCTGGGAAGTGACCGACAGCCCAAGCGCTCTGATAGCCCAGCCCGACGGCGCGGTGCAGAGTTGTGTGTGCATAGACGAAGTAGGCGCCATCGAGGAAGATGCGCCGGACCGGGGCCATCTCCGGCGCATCGAAGTTGTCGATCAGCGGTGTGCCGTAGGCATTCATCTCCGTCCCAACGTTGATGGGCAGCGCCAGCGACTCCGCGAGCGCCACCACGTCGTAGAGGTTCTGCAGCTTCACTCCCTTGGCCTGGCGATCGGCGATGTTCCAGTTGCGGTCCGGGACAATGTTGAGCGCGACCGCGCCCTTGTCGATCATCAGGTCGAAGAGCTCTTCGGCAGCCTGTTCGCCTTCCGACGTACCATCGAGCCACGTAATCGTGGGCAGGGCACCGCACGCCGCGATCATCTTGTTGACCTCGTCGATGGGGGGGAAAGTATCGGGTCCGGGCTGGACGTAGCCGACGCCGCCTCGCTTCATCAGCTTGGACCGCACAAGGTTCTGGATGGCCGGCCCGTGGTCGATGACCGCCGCGACCTTTGCCTCGGGGACGTCGAGCTTGGCGGCCCAGAAATGCACAGGATCGTGCACGGTGGCTGCCGCGACGGTGACATAGGCAAGGCAGATATGGCGCTCTGTCGGATTGCCCGCAGGCGTCAGCGGCAGCACGTCGCGCTCGTAATCGACCGCGACGGGATCCAGGAAGCTGTTGACGCGCGCAATCAGATCGAGGTTGCGGTCGACAGCCCGCCGGCGCATGGTGTCGATGATGCGCTGCGCCATAGCCTCGCCCTCGGGCACTTGGCTGGACGCAAAGCCGATGCCCATATGGTACGTGATCCCCGGCTCCCCGGGAGAGTTGATCTCGCGCGCGGCGAACTCTGGGAGGTAGGCGCGGGTCTCCATCCCGGTGCTGGCTCGCAGGGCGAGCATATCTGCGACCCTGAGCCATTCGTCGACGGCATCGAGGATGTCGAAGTCAACGATGCCCATCAGCTTGTAGCCCCGCCGCTTCGCCAACCACGCCAAGCCGGTCGGCGAATAGCCGTAGCCGTTGAAGGAGAAGAAGGTGTGGCAATGCATGTTAGCCACTTCGTCAGCAGGCGGGAGCGTCAGTGTGCCGTCTGCCACAAGGGCCAGCAGGGCATCCAGCGCCTGAGCGCGGGCCGACGGGTCGAAGTGGTTGAGCTGTTCCTCCAGGGCGGTGATCTCTTGGTTCATCAACGGTTCCTTCCTATCCAAACGTCGCTCGCATCCGCTCACAGTAGTATTGGACGTTTTCCCATTTGCTGTCCGGGGCAAGCCGGTGGTCGGGGCAGGGGATATACCCGCCCAGGTCGACCAAGGGCTTTAGGCGCTCAATCTCCGCATCAACGGCGGCATAGTCACGGCTGAAGGCGACTTTGTTCATCCCTCCTACGCCGCGCAGCTCGGGCCCATAGCGTTCGCGCCACGGCGCGATGCTGGAGCCCCACGTGCCGACTTCGATGGGGAACATCGTGTTGACGCCGTTATCGAGCCAGACCGGCACCAGCTTGGTCACATCGCCGTCGCTGTCCAGGGAGACGATGTCGATGCCGTAGCCATTGACGAGTTCGGTCAACCGGCGGTAGTAGTGACCCACCTGCTTACGGAAGGTGCGCGGGCTGACCAGTGGGCCGCTCTTGAAGGAGATGTCCTCCCAGAAGTGGGCGAAGTCGAAAGAGGCGGGCCCGCCCCCGGGGCAGACAAGCTCCAGCGCTGCCTTTGTGCAGGCGTAACAGAGATCGGCGGTTGTATCGACAATCTCCTGGAAGAGCGTGACATCGTCAGCCATCAGGTATGACAGACCCACGATGCCCAACCAGTTGCGGATGATGCCGAAGAGGCTGCCGATGTGGATGCCGTACGGATCATCCCACTCGCCGCGCTGAAGATACTCCAGGCCTCCCTGGTCGAAACGGACCATCTTGCCGCCCGCATTGACGTACGCATGCGTCACGCGCTCGACCTCGTACTGCAGCTTCGGCAGGTAGAGCGATTCCCAAGAGGCCCGGTCTTTCAGCAGGTGTTCGATCTCCTTGGGGATCGAGACCGCGTCGTCCTTCTCGAGGATGACGGTGCCCTCATCGTTGAGGACGTGGCGCGAGCCATCAGGGAAGGTCTCGATCACTCTGGTCTCGAAGGGAGGGCGCAGGCGCGTCTGCGGGCCGTAACAGCTGGACCAGTTGAAGTCAAAGCCCAACTTCTCGGCGATAGCGGCGTCGGTGGGGTTGCCGTCCCCCCAGGTCTGCGCTTGTTCCTCTGTGATATGGCCTTCGGCTGCCCACTTCTCGAGCGTCTCACGCCAATACCCGAAGTGGACGATGGGCATACGGTCATAGTCCTGGTAGTGGAGTATGGCGTGGGTGCGGTCGCGATTGTTCATCGTTCCTGTCCCACCTGGATCATCGCGCGCAGGACGCCATCGTTGTATCCGGCGACCAGCTCGAAGGCATCGCCAATCTCCTCCAGCGGGAAGTGGTGTGTCGCCAGTGCAGCGACATCGACCATACCG
>JAFGNI010000273.1 GCA_016927095.1 Anaerolineae bacterium
CTCAGTTGCTGGCGTTGGATAGTGGCGAAGTAGTCGGACCACGATAGCGACCACCCGCAGTGGCAGCGTAGCATCTCCGTCTTGTCGACGCGGTGTTCGACGACCGCGCCGCAGTTCGGGCACGTCGCCCGCCCCTGTGTTGCTGCCACTGCCTGGATGAAGCTCTTGCACCGCGCCAGCAAGCCGTAGCCGACGTCATCGATTAGCTCATCGTCATAGATCCCCTGGGCATCAAGCTGGTACAGCTGTCGCACTCTGTCCGGCCGTACCCGCGGCGCCCAGGTAGGTAAGGTGTGCGGATCCTGCGTCATCGTCCCTTGCCCTTTCCTTCCCGCTTCCGCCGGATCCCAATCCGGTGGTCTTCACAACCTCGGAATCGTCATACCTCCATCGACCATCACCACCTGACCGGTCGAGTAGGGGAAGTCGCCCCGCGCCAGCGCGGCAGCGGCTTTGGCGATGTCCTCCGGATACCCCCAGCGTGCCTGCACCATCAATCCCTCGGCGATCAGCCGGTCATACTTCTCCTGCACCGTCGCGGTCATGTCGGTCTTGATCACCCCGGGGCGGATCTCGTAGACCGGGATGTCGAACTCACCCAACCGCGCGGCCCAGAGCTGGGTGGCCATGCTCACCCCAGCCTTGGAGAGGCAGTATTCGCCGCGGCTGGGGGAGGCGACGGTCGCCGAGATCGACGAGATGTTGATGATGCAGCCCCAGAAGTCCGCATCTGCCTGCTTCTGCGCGATCATCCAGTTGGCGACAGCCTGGGTCAGGAAGTACGGGCCCTTCAGGTTGATGTCCATTACCCAGTCGAAGCTTTCCTCGGTGGCCTCCAGGATGTCCGCGCGCACCTTCGGCGCGACGCCCGCGTTGTTGACCAGAATGTTGAGCTGGCCAAAGCGCGCCTTGATAGCAGCCAGCGCCGCGGCGCGCGCCTCGGCATCGGTCACGTCGGCCCGGCAGTACAGTACGTCGACGTTGTGGGCACGTAGCTCGCTCAGCGCCGGCATAACCATTTCATCCGGATGGATATCCATCACGGCGATGTCGGTTCCTTCCGCCGCCAATGCCATCGCAATGCCCAGCCCGATGCCGCGGCCCCCGCCGGTGATGAGTGCACTCTTGGTCATAGCTAGGTCTCCTTTATGGGCGGTCCGCCCAACCCGTGGAGTAAGGAGTAAGAAGAAAGGAGTAAGTCCCGCTGGACCAGGCCCTTACTCCTTACTCCCTTGTCCTTACTTCGGCCGCCAGCTGATCGCTGACTGCTGATCGCTATCTTGTCAACACCTTGACGTCGTAAACGCCGAGCGTCACCACGCCGCTGAGCGTCTCGCCCGTCAGTAGATCCGTGTACGTCGCCTCGCCCAGGTCGATGCCGCGGACCGCGTCGTTGAAGTTCATCAGGAAGATGAAGGGACGCTCGCCATCGGTGCGGAGCTGGGCGCTGACGCCGTGCGGCAGGTGCGCCTCGAGGCTTCGCAGCAGATCGAGCCTGCCTGCCAGCGCGCCGTAGAAGTCCGCCAGGAAGCGGTCGTCGGCGTTGGTCGAGAGGGTGTAGGCCTGACCCTCACCGTAGGCGTTGACCACCAAAGCCGGTCGTCCCGCGTAGAAGTCGGACTTGTAGGTTGCCAGGACTGTGGCCCCTTCGGGATGCACCAGGTCGCAGTAATCGCGGACGACGTATGCCCCCTTGAGCCCCAGCCCATTGCCGTCCACCGGCACCAGCGCATTCCGATCCTCCGGATAGAGCGCGTCGATCTCCTCGGCCCAGATGCCCTGGACCTTGCGCAGCTTCCCGCCGGGCCAGCCGCCTAGGTAGACCAGGTCGGTCTCGTTGACGATGCCCGACCAGTAGGTGATGACCAGTGTGCCGCCCTTGGCGACGAAATCTGCAATCCGCTCGTCCACGCCGGATCGCAGCAGATAGAGCATCGGCGCGACCAGTAGCTTGTACGCGGAGAAGTCCTGCGTCGCATCGATGACGTCGACGGGGATGCCCTGGGCCCAGAAGGCGCGGTAATGGCGTTTGCAGAGCTCAAAGTAGCCTTTGTCTCCGCGCCGAGGGCCCTGCGCGTCGTTCATCGCCCACGCATTCTCCCAGTCGTAGATCAGCGCTACATCGGGCCGCACCGTCGTGCCGATCACGTCGCTGAGCTTCTCGAGCTTCTGCCCGACGTCGGCCACATCACGGAAGACACGGGTGTTCTCGTGGCCTACGTGATCGACCACGGCACCGTGGAACTTCTCTGCCGAACCCCGGCTCTTGCGCCACTGGAAATACTGCACAGTGTCCGAGCCGTGGGCGACGGCCTGCAGCGATGAGAGCGCATGCATCCCTGGGCGCTTGCGCTTCGCGGCCTCCACCCAGTTTGTGGCGCTGGGCACACTCTCCATCAGCATGAAGGGCCTGCCGCCCTTGAGGCAGCGGTTGATGTCGTGCACGAAGGCGGTCTCCGACGCCAGCGCCACGTCGTCGGCTTTGCCGTCCTCTCCCGGCTTGTGCCACCGGGGATAGCTGTCCCACGAAACCACGTCCAGGTGCTTGGCCATCTCCCAGTAGTTCAGCCCGGGGAAGGTACCCATGAAGTTGGTCGTCACCGGCACGCCGGGCGTGTACTGGCGCAACGGCGCGATCTCGCTCTCCATGAAATCGATCGTCTGGTGGGTGATCCACCGTCTCCAATCCAGGTTGAGCCCGTGCACCGAAGTCTCACCGATCTCGCTGGGCGGCTCGATCTGCGACCAGTCGGTGTAGGTGTGGGCCCAGAACGCCGTCCACCAGGCTTCGTTCACGGCGTCCAGCGTGCCATACTTCTCCTTCACCCACTCGCGGAAGGCAGCGCGGCAGAGCTCGCAATGGCACTCGCCGCTGTACTCGTTCGAGAGATGCCAGACCAGAAGCGCGGGGTGGTCCATGTAGCGCTCCGCCAGCTTGCTGTTGATCGCGTGCACCTTCTCCCGGTAGACTGGCGAGGTGAGGCAGTGGTTGTGCCTGCGTCCAAAAAGGTTGCGCTGCCGGTCGGGCCGCACGCGCAACACTTCGGGGTAAGTCTGCGCCAGCCACGCCGGGCGCGCACCGCTGGGTGTCGCCAGCACGGCATAGGCGCCGTTCTCCGCCAGCATGTCCATCACCTTGTCCAGCCAGCCGAAGTTGTACTGACCCTCGGCGCGCTCCAGTGCAGCCCACGCGAAGATGCCGACAGACATCGCGTTGCAGTGCGACAGCTTCATCAGGCGCATGTCCTCTTCCCAGACCTCCTCAGGCCACTGGTCGGGGTTGTAGTCGCCGCCATGGAGGAAGACCGGCGCTTTGGGATTGATGGGCGGATATTTGTAGGTGGTCATCTCTCTCCTTTTCTGGTTCGCACCGTCTCAATCACGGATGCCACGGATTCAAGGATTACACGGATGGGTGGCCCATCCGACTCCGGATCACCACTCCCCGCGCTCCTGCGCGCCTCAGACCCACACAACGTCCCGTTTGTCATCCCGAACGAAGTGAGGGATCTCGCGCCTCATTGGTCATCCAGGTCATCCGAGCAAGCGACGCCATCGGCCATCCGTGAAATCCGGTAATCCCTTAATCCGTGATTCAGACAACCTCCCAATACTCAAACCAATCGAAGTCGGCGTGGGAAGCGGACGGTTGGCCACGGCTGCTGGCGTAGAGCCCGATGTAGGCGCCCGTGAAGCCGCCGGCTACCGGCGTGCTGAGCAGGCGACCGTCGGTATCCTCGAGCACTGCCGTCCACGCGTCCGGCGTCGCCCCCACGTAGAAGCTGTAGGCCTGCCCGTGGGCCTCGGCCTTGAGATAGACGGTTCCGCCGGCGACCGGCACCTCGGCGATCACGGCATCGACGCCGCGCAGCCGCTTGATCAGCCGGACGACGCGGCTGCCCTCTGCATCCAGCGTGCAGACGAAGCGGAAATGAAAGGCGTCGTTCTGCAGCAGCACGATACCCGCGACCTCATCGCTGCTCGTGGGCGTGAAGTCCATCGCCGTGACCGCGGCGAAGTTGATGTGTTGCTGGCGCCGCCCAACGAAGGCGGGGTTCACCCGCTCCGACAGGGTCTCCGGGCGGAGATGGAGGCGCAGCCAGCCTCGTCGCTCTGTCAAGCTGACCAGCCCGGTCACCGCTGCGCCGTCGTCGCGCACCGCGTACCGCGGCGTCCGCAAGAAGTTCCACTGATAACCCAGCGTCTCGGCCTCGAAGTGATCGGTTGGCGCCTCGGTGGGCCAGCGGTGCTCGGGTAGGTTTGGGACCGGGTAGGCTGTCTCGATCCTGCCGGTCCCCGGGCTCACGATGGGCCATCCCTCCTCCCACCGGACCGGCGCCATGAAGGTCTCACGTCCCAGGTTGTAGAAGTAGCCGTCGTAGGGCCGCATCGCCAGCGCCACGAGCCACCACTCACCGTACTGCGTCGCCACCAGGTCAGCGTGCCCGGTGCCGACGATCGGATAGTCAAGCCCTAGATGCCGGTGGGTCAGGATGGGGTTGCGCGGATTGACCTCGTAGGGCCCGGTGATCGCCTCGCTGCGCGCGATCGTGACCGCGTGGTCGTGGCCTGTCCCGCCCTCGGCGATCATCAGGTAGTACATGCCGTTGATCTTGTAGAGGTGGGGGCCTTCGGCGTAGACCGCGCCCTTCACCGCCCCGTCCCACAGCACGTGCTTCGGTCCGGTGAGCTGCATCTGGTCCACATCCAACTCCCGCAGCCAGATCACGCAGTGGCCCGGGTAGTACCCCTCGAAGACGTGCTCATTGCCCACGTACCAGGCCCGCCCATCATCGTCGAAGAGCAGCGACGGATCGATCCCCGGCGCGTCCTCCAGCCAATAGGGCATTGACCACGGCCCGGCAGGATCCGTCGCGGTCACGATGAAGTTCCCCTTCTCCACTGGTCCGTCCACCAGCGTGTTGATCACGTAGAAGGTGCCATTATGGTGCCGGATGGTCGGCGCGTAGAGCCCGCCCGAAGGACGGATTCCGTCCAGATTCAGCTGCTCCGGGCGGTCCAACACATGCCCGATCTGCCGCCAATGCACCAGATCGTGGCTGTGGTGGATGGGCAGCCCCGGGAAGAACTCAAAGCTCGAGTTGATCAGATAGTAGTCCTCGCCCACCCGGCA
>JAFGNI010000274.1 GCA_016927095.1 Anaerolineae bacterium
CGTAAACTTGCCCAGCAGCTCCTGTCCTTCTGGCGTGTACGTGTAGTTGATCTCATCGTAGCCGATGTAGGTCCAGTTGTGCGGAAGTATCCCCAGCCATTGGCCTGCGTCGACACGGATCCTCGTTGGTTTGGGTGTCGCCAAGCTCATCTGGTACTCTCCTTCACTCGGTCAATCCCGCCGCGTGACGCCGGGCTGCCGGGTCTCCGGCGACATGGTATGTAGCGGATATCGGGTCGCGGTAGAGCATCACCGGGTTGCCGATAGGGCCGGCCTTGGTCTCAACGTCGTGACCGCGCGATGCGAGGTTCTCCCGAACGCTCTCGGGGACGGTGTTGTTCACCAGCAGCGATCCCGCCTTGATGAAAGCCTGCTCGCGGTCTGGGTTGGGGTCGAAGGAGTCCTGGTGGTGGTGGGTGGCGAAGCGGGGCGCCGTCACGGCTTGGGCCGGCGCCAGCCCGAAATCGATGAGACCCACCAGCAGACCGAGGGTCACCTGATCCTGCAAGTCGCCACCGGCGACGCTGACAGCCAGCACCGGTACGCTATCCTTCAGCACTAACGTGGGGGTCAGCGTGATGCGCGGGCGTTTGCCAGGCGCGATGCAGTTGGGATGGCCCGGTGTCGTGTTGAAGCTCACCAGGCGGTTCCCGTAGCTGACCCCGGACTGACCACTGCCGCCGGGGAGATAGACGTTGGCGCTCGGCGTGGCAGCAACGACATTGCCCCAGCGGTCGCCGACCACACAGGTGGTCGTGCCGCCAACGCCGGGCCGGAAGGTGCCGCCATCGAGCTGGGGGCGCATTCGGTGCGGATCGCCGGGCCGGGCCTCCTGAGATGCGGCGCTCATGCTAATTAGCGACCGGCGGATTCCGGTGTAGGCATCCGACAGCAGTGCCGACAGGGGGACGTCGACGAACTCCGGGTCGCCATAGTAGGTGTCACGGTCCGCCATCGCTAGTTTGAGGGCCTCGGTCATCACATGGATAGCATCCGCTGACAGATGGCCCATGCCCTTTAGATCGAACGCCTCGAGCAAACGCAGCGTCTGGCAGAGGTAGGGGCCCTGGGTCCACGATCCACACTTGTAGACGGTGTAGCCCCGGTAGTCCACGGCAACGGGCGTCTCGATCCGTGTCCTGTGCGCAGCCAGGTCCTGCCGGCGTAGGAAGCCGCCCTTCTCGATGTAGAAGGCCTCCAGCTCCTCGGCGATGTCGTTGCGCTCGGGGTGGCGCCCATAGAAGCAGTCGCACGCCGCCTGCAGCTTGAGCTCACGGCTGCCTACGGTCCGGGCCTCTTCGTCGACCATCCTGCGCAGAGTGTGGGCCAGGTTGGGGTGCCAGGATTCCGTGCCAGCGTCGAGCAATCGGAGGGTGGGGGCGACGATCTCGGCGAAGGATCGCGTACCGTACTGCTGTAGCGTGGTTATGCACAGATCGACTACCGACGGCACAGGGGCCATCTTGATGTCAGGCGCCGGGATGCCGTGCGCCATATACCAGTCGATAGCCGCCCGAGAGAGGGGGGCGCGCCCTTGTCCCGAGAGCGCTTTGACCTCACCTGCTTCAGCGTCGTAGATCAGCAGCGGTACCTCACCACCGATGGAGCACTCCCCGTGGTCGGTGACGTTGAGTGCCAGGATGGTTGCTGCCGCGGCGTCTGCGGCGTTGCCGCCCGCCGCCAGAATCTCGATGCCGGCGGCGACGGCTTCGGGGGCGCCCGCCGCGACGGCGCCGGTGGTGCTGGTGGCGTGCCAAGTGATGTCTTGGGGGGCCAGGGTCGTCATCATCTGCCTGCCTTTCGAAGCTGCTGTGGGTCATCTTCCGATGCTGCCAATCCCGTTCCGCTATTCTAGGGCGGCTGCCACCAGGGTCAAAGCCATCTCGGCCAGTCATCCTGCCTGCATGACGGTATTTGGGGACCAGGCACGCGCGGTCGCGCAGGCAGAAGGCGTGGTGCCACGCGGCAGACGGCCCGGCGGGCCGTCTCTACAGGACGGCGACTGCGGGGGGCACCTGTTCAGGGCATTATCTGGCGCGGGCCGCAGCTCCCAAGGGCATCACGACCCAGTTGCATGGCCCTGGGAACTCCGGTCCTGCCGGAGCAGCGGTGTTGGCCATGGTCGCGCCTACGGGGCGGCAACGCCTTCAGAGGCAGTGGGATCTGGTTGGGCGCCGCCGAGGGGCATCCCTTAGTTCATTTGCCACTCAACCCTCGCGCATTCTGTGGTAGAGTAAGCGGTGTTTGCTTTGTGCGAACCATACCGCTGAAACCTATGTGATCGGAGAGAGGCCTCATCTTGGCGTCTGATGCAACCGCCCGCGCGCGACCGTTCGCGCTCTCGCTGCGGCTTACCAATCGCGCAGCTCGGAGTGCCGTACAGTTGCTCAGCGAGAAAGCCGGCGATCAGCTCCTGGAGGACGCTGACCTGCGTGAAGAGGCCGCGATGCTCCTGCACGGTCTCTTGGGCAATGGGCAGGGCGGTCTCTACCGCTTCGATCTGCAGAACGGTGGCCAAGGCCGCGAGGGCGATGCGATCGTCAACCTGTGGTTGATGCCAGATGAGGAGGACACCGGGAATGCGGCGGCCCTCCGCCAGCTGAAGAACTGGCCCTTGGTGCTGATGGGCACCAGCCGCCCCCGGCGCTCTGGCGAGAGCGGGACGGACTTCCTCGTGATCGATCTGGTCACGCTGCCTCCGTGGTCCGTCACGTCCGTCTCCGATGCTCTGCCGACTCAGATCGCTTTCGACTGGCAAGGACGCTTCGCGTCGGGCATACCGGCGGAGGTGCAGGCCAGCCTGCAGCGGATGCCCGTCCATCGTCTCCAGCGCAACCGGGTGCGCCTCCTATTGGATGATTGGGGCCGTTTTCTGACCGTGCGCCAGCGCATCGCGGAGGCCGGGCGCTTTTCCCTGGACTACGCCGGCTACCGCATCGATGAGGCCGGACGCCGGGCGCGCTTTCAGGTTCTTCTGCCCCAAGGCGAGGGTACACCGGATCCGTTCGACCCCGGCAAGGTTCGACAAGCCAGAGGGGAGGACATCCATCTTGACCTAACGCCAGAGGCAGAACGCGTCGAACAAGCGCTGCAGGCGGACAACGGTGCGCCGGTCGACCTCCACGACGGTCCCGGGGAGGTGCTTGGGGAGATTCGCCAGCTCCAGGGCAACTGGCTTGAGGTCCGTCTGGACGCGCAGGTCGCCGCCCAGATCCGGGCCGGTCGGCGCGTCCTGCCGAAGAAAGGCCGGTTGCAGTACCGGGCCATCGGTGAGTTGGCCCAGGTCCGGCGACTGCATTGGGGTCTGCGATCTCTGTTGCGGGGCCGCGTCACCAACCAGCGGCTAGGTGACTTCCTTTTCGATCCCAACGAGGCCGCGTTGCCCGTCGTCGACCAAGCCGTAGAGCTCACCGCCGAGGATCTCCTGCAGCCCCATCTGAACCCGGGTCAGTTGCGCGCGGTCGAGGGCGCGCTCAGCGCGCCTGATCTCTACCTGATTCAGGGGCCGCCGGGCACCGGCAAGACCACTGTGATCGCCGAGATCTGCTACCAGGTGGCAAAGCGTGGCGGGCGGACGATGGTCGCTTCGCAAGCCAACCTTGCTGTTGACAACGCAATGAGTAAGCTGGTCCACGATCCTTCGATCCGCGCCCTGCGCCGCGGTCGTGCCGAGAGCGTGGAGGAGGAGGGGCAGCCCTATCTCGAGGACCAGGTGATCGGTACCTGGTTGGACAAGATCGGCGCTGATTGCCGTGGCGATCTCCAGGCCCGCAGCCGGCGAGCTGAGGAGCTGGCGGAACTGCTGGGCATCCGCGCCGCCATCGAGGATTTCGAGGCCGCCCGGGCCTGCTATGGTTCTGAGATCAGCGGTAGGCGAACTGCCGCTGCTGATGCCGAGCACGCTCACGACGCGGCGCGGGAGGCGTTTGCCGCCGCTCAGACCCACCGTGATGCGCTGCATGGCCTGCTCTCTTTGCTGTCCGACCTGCGTGCTTCGTCTCCCGCTGATGCTGCTGCCGATGACGGTGGACGCCACAGCCGCTCCGACCGGGCTCCTGACCGTGCCCCTCGCACCACGGTGACTCCGTCCGTTTCCGGTGTGCTCGGCGCATCGCCTGAGTCAGCGGTGGTGTCGCCCGTAGCCGGCCCGTGGGACGGCTCAGGTCTGGTGCACAGCGAGGACCTGCGGAGCCTTGCTGAGCTTGAGGCTGCCGTCGCGCTCTGGACGGGCGGCGGGGTACCTTCTGATGGTGCGGCTTCCCCACTCTCGTTCTTAGGACCACTGGATGCGCATTTCTTTGTCGACTACGTGCGGCGCAGCCAAGCGGCGTGCGAGAGCGCAGCCCGGATTGACCGGTGGGCAGCCGAGGTAGCCCCGAAGACCGAGGTTCTAGGCCTGCTGTGCCGGTCCTGGTACG
>JAFGNI010000030.1 GCA_016927095.1 Anaerolineae bacterium
CAAACCGAGCGCCAACCATGGCAACGCGATCCGACGGCAAACCTAACGAAGACCGCCGTCACTCCCCCAAGCAGGCGAGTACACTTAAGCCAAGGAGGCAGGCCTGCAAGGGAGCAGTGGGACGACCACCGTGGAGGGGTCCGAGCTCCCGGTAGGCGGGGATGTCGTCACAGCCATCAATGGCGAGCCAATCAACGATGACGACGACCTATTGCTCCGGATCTCACAGCAAGAGCCCGGTGACCGTGTGACACTGACCCTCCTGCGCGACGGCGAAGCACGTCAGCTCGACGTCACGCTTGAAGCTAGGCCCTCAGACTTCTGACTGGGTAAGTGGCAGAAGTGCTATACAATTATGAAAGTCACCGAAGACATCTTCATCGACAATAGCGAACTGGATTTTGTGTTCGTCAGGGCCTCGGGCCCAGGCGGTCAGCACGTCAACAAGAGCGCAACCGCCGTGCAACTGCGCTTCGACGTAGTCAACAGCTGCAGCCTCCCCCCTCGCGTGCGACGACGCCTGATCCAGCAGGCCGGCCATCAAGTGACCAAGGATGGGATCCTGATCATTGAGGCTGCAGAGCGGCGTTCCCAGCACCAGAACCGCGAGGCGGCCATTGAGCGCCTTAAGCGTCTGATACGCCGAGCAGCCAAGGAACCCAAGAAGCGTCGCAGGACGCGGACGCCTCGCTGGACGAAGCGAGAGCGGCTGGAGGACAAGCGGCGACGAAGTGAGAAGAAACAGCTCCGCAGGCCACCCACGAAATGGTAACGTGGTCCCAGCGGAGACAACCACCCATCAGCACCATACGGAGGCAGATCCATGTTATTTGAACGCATCGAATCAGAGGGACTGGCGCATTTCTCGTATCTCATCGGCGATCAACGCGAGGCTGTGGTGATTGACCCACGGCGCGACTGTGACGTCTACATTGACAAGGCAACCCAGGCCGGTTACCGGATCACCACGGTGCTCGAGACGCACCGTAATGAGGACTACGTGATTGGCTCCGTAGAATTGGCCAGCCGGCTGGAACAGGAAGGCAACACCGTGCAGATCTGGCATGCAGAGAGCATGCTGGACTATCAGTATGGCTTGCCCGCACAAGATGGGCAGACATGGCAGATTGGCCGTTTGAGCCTGACAGCACTCCACACACCAGGCCATACGCCCGGACATATGAGCTACCTGCTCACAGACCCGGACCAGAATCCCTGGGTCGTGTTCACGGGCGACGCCCTCTTCGCCGGCGACGTGGGCCGGATGGATCTGTTGGGCGAGGAAGCCCTGACCGATATGGCAGAGATGCTCTATGACTCCCTCTTCAACAAACTGCTGCCGCTTGGCGACGAGGTTATCGTTTGCCCTGCGCATGGGGCCGGGTCCGTCTGTGGCAGCGGTATTGCGGAACGGGTGTGGACCACCATCGGTCTCGAGCGGAAGCACAGTGCCAAGCTGCAGCATCTTCAGAAGGATGACTTCCTGGCACGCGTTCCCCGAATGCTGGAGCGCCCGCCCTACTTCCGCCGGATGGAGCAGCTCAACCTCGCGGGCGCGCCGGTGTTGAAGTCACTGCCTGTGCCACCCCAACTAAGGCCCAGCCGTTTCTGGGAGTTAGCCAGGACCGAGGACTATCGAGTGCTGGACACCCGAATGGAGCTGGCCTTTGGCGCAGCGCACGTGCCCCAGGCCCTCTCAATCTGGCAGGCTGGGCTGGCAAGCTTCGCAGGGTGGTTCTTGCCCTACGACAAGCCCCTTTTGCTGGTGACGCCGGAGGATGACCCGCGCGCCACCGTCCGTACCTTGGTACGCCTCGGCTATGACAACATCGCCGGCACCCTGGCGGGGGGGATGCTGCAGTGGCATATGGCGGGCTTGAACAGCCAACACATCCGCACTGTCACGACCCATGAACTCTGTGCTCAGTTGGATACCGGCCTTGCCGCCTGGATTCTCGACGTGCGCAGCGATGAAGAGGTAGCAGCCGAGGGTGAAATCCCTGATGCGCATCATATTCATATCACACAGATACCAGAGCATATGGACGAAGTACCACAGGACCAACTCATCTACATCTTCTGCGGCAGCGGTCTGCGATCTATGGTCGTGGCCAGCTACCTGCAACGTCAGGGCTGGGATGCCCTAACCGTGGTCCTGGGAGGCGTAAAGGGCTGGGATTCGACATCCTGCCCTCTGGAACTATAGCAGCAACGCAGATCGAAAGATTAGGGAGGATCCGATGGAGACCTATACGTACGTGATCATTGGCGGTGGGCTGGCCGGCGGTCAGGCGGTGGAGGGCATCCGGGAAGTGGATGCCAGTGGCAGCATCGCGCTGGTCACGCAGGAGCCTCACCGGCCTTACCAACGCCCGCCGCTCTCGAAGGGCTACTTGATGGGCCGGCAGCCGCAGGACGACGTCTACGTTGCCGACGCCGACCGGTACAATCAAGCCGGCATCAAGCTACTGACCGGTGTGCGCGCGACAAGTATCGACCCCGGCGCCAAGACCGTTGCATTGGACGACGAGACGTCTCTGGGCTATGGCAGATTGCTGCTTGCGACCGGAGGGCGGGCCAAGACATTGCCGATTCCCGGGCACGACTTGGGCAAGGTCTTCACGTTGCGCACGATCGAGGATTCCGACCACATCCGGGAAGCGTCGGGGGCCGGAACACACGCGCTGGTGTTGGGTGGAAGCTTCATCGGCTCGGAGGTAGCTGCGTCCCTGACAATGCACGACACGCGCGTCACCATGGCATTTCCCGAGTCCCGCCTTCTGGAGCGTCTGGCGCCTGAAGAGATGAGCGAATGGCTGCAGAACATCTATGCGGAAGAGGGCATCACAATCCTCGCGGGGATCACCCCGCAGGAGCTGCTGGGGGATGAAGACGTGAACCGTGTCAAGCTCAGCAACGGCTCGCTGCTAAATATCGAC
>JAFGNI010000275.1 GCA_016927095.1 Anaerolineae bacterium
ATAACGGCATCGTCGTCTACCGCGACCATGACCACATTCATGCCCACCAACCTGATGGCATATTCCACTATCTAGCGAAACAACTCGGTTGGCTGGAATACCAAATACCCGGTGAGGGACACGCCCCCGCATTCAAGCTGCCAGAGACCACGCTGGGAGAACTCGTTCAACACGTGAAAACGGCCATGGGACTAGAGACAATACGCTATATTGGCAATCTGGACGCGCATGTGACCACAGTAGGTTTCTGTGGCCATCTACTGCCCAACGCGAGTACAAACTGGAGCAACAACGCGCAGGTCGCGGCCTCGTGGAAATACGACGTCGTCATCCCCGGGGAAATTGTGGAATGGACGCTGCCGTCATACATTCAGGACGCTGCAATGCTCGGTCACGCGAAGGGCACGATCATCCCCGGACACTTCATGCAGGAAGAAGCCGGGATGAGATGGGCTGTGGAATGGCTCCGCCCTATCACCGGTGACGAGTTGCCGATAACCTTCGTTTCGGCAGGGGATATGTTCAGATATCTGTAACCAGCCGGTACAAAGCAGATGAACAACGAGGGCGAAACGGTGACGACTAAAGTGGGCCCACCAGGATTCGAACCTGGAACCGACCGGTTATGAGCCGGCTGCTCTAACCGTTGAGCTATGAGCCCCAAGAGAGCGGGCGACGGGAATCGAACCCGTATCTTTAGCTTGGAAGGCTAAGGCTCTACCATTAAGCAACACCCGCATACGATCCGCATTATACCATAGCCAAAGCGTTAATCAACAGCCCGGCACTACCCCAACTGGTCGAGGAACTTCTGCAGGCTGTGGCGCACGGCGTAGGCGGCGGCTTCGGCACGATTCGTCAGGTCCAGCTTCGACAGGATACTGCTGACGTAGTTCCGCACGGTGCCCTCGCCCAAGAAGAGCTCCTTGGCGATCTCTTTGTTGGTGTAGCCCTTGGAGACCAGGCTCAAGACGCGCAATTCCTGCTCCGTGAGATCGCGGAAGGCCGCTGCCTGCTCCTGTCGTGTTGCCTGCCGCACCCGCGCCAATACGCGCTGGGTCACCGCCGGGTCGAGCAGCGCGTCACCCTCTGCCACGCGGCGGACACCCGTCACGAGCTCCTCACCGCCGCCCTGTTTGAGCACGTAGCCGGCAGCGCCGGCGCTGATCGCGTCGAAGAGCATCTCGTCTTCGGCATAAGAGGTCAGCATGATCACGGCGACATCGGGCAGCTGCTCCTTGATCTCGCGACAAGCCTCAATCCCGCTCTTGCCGGATAACCGGATGTCCAGAACGACCACATCCGGATGGTGCAGCAGCGTCTTCTGCACCGCCTCATCCGCCGAGGCCGCTTCATCCACAACGATGAAGTCCTCCTGGCTGCTCAAGAGCGTCTTCAGCCCCAGGCGGACCACCTCGTGATCATCGACTACCAGAATTCTGTATGTCATGACTTTACCTACCTTATGTATAGGGAACGGATAGATGATAGGTCACGCCGGCGTCCGGCGCGCTCTCGATACGCAGTGTTCCCTCCAACAGCCGCGCACGCTCCCGGATGTTACGGAGCCCATAGCCCTTGCTGATCAGCAGCTGCTCCATCCCAATCCCGTCATCCGAGATCGTCAGATCCAAGGCGTCTTCGCCGTAGGTCAACTGCACGCTGACACACTGCGCTCGCGCGTGCTTTGCCGTGTTAGTCAGCGCCTCGCGCGCAACCTGAAAGATGTGGCGGCGGCGCGTGATCGAGTGGATAGGGCGCGGTTCACCGGTCACCTCCAACTCGGTCTCCAGCAGCGTGTTGATGTGAAAGTCCCGCAACAGCCGCTCAATCCCGGTCTGCAGGTCGTCATCGGCGATGTCACTGCGCAGGTCGAAGATATAGCGCCGGATATCCTGAATGGTGCTGTTCAGGTTGTCGATGACACGCCCAATCTGAGCTTGGGCCCGCTCGGGGTCTCTGGGAAGAACAGCCTGGATACTCTCCAACAGCAAGCTGGCGGCATAGATGGATTGGATAATGCCATCGTGAAGCTCGCGCCCGATGCGTTCCCGGTCGTCCGCCAATGCCTGCAGCCGCTCAATCCCCTCGACCCACTGCTCAATCTCGCGCTGCACCGTCGTCAGAGATTGCACGATGCCATAGGTCATGGCAGCCCCTACCAGCGCCCAAACCCACCCGGCGAGGCCCTCGTTCAGAGCGCTGACATTGAGATGCCTTGCCAAAAACGTGAGCGGTCGCAGCACGATCACAATGTTCAAGAGCGCGAAGATCCCCATCGAGATCTCCACCACGTGCAGATAGGGCCGGATCCGGAGCCGCAGGGAGCTGTCCAAGGACTGATAGCTCTGTCGACGCAGCCCAATCGCCGTCAGCAGGCTACCCGGCAACGCCAGCGTGATGCGCATCAGCGTCTCCGCCGTTGGCGCCAGTCCCGTCCAGTGAGGCCAGAGGCTTACCACGGCGATCGCATAGGGCACCACCCAGGCCAAGACGATGCCGGTCAGCCAAGACCTAAAGCGCCTGGTGTAGGTCTCTTCAGACATCATGGTCTGGAGGCCAAAAGCCAGGAGATAGGTATAGCCGACGCCCAGGATCACAGGCCGCACAAAAGGGGGCAGGCTACCGGCACCGGGCACCAGCGACACGAAGAGCGTGGTCCACGCATACACCGCCTCGCAGGTCGCAAACATCCCCAACCAGACCAGGTGTCGCGCCAACAGAATGCGGCGGCTGCGATAGTGCAGAAAACGAATCGTGAGGCTAAGCGTGAAAAAGACCAGCCCATGGCAGAAGCGGCCCAACACAGCCAGAATCGTCATCACGACCTACACAACCGAGCCCTTCATCCAACAAGACACAGAACCGCGCCTCGATCTCTGGCCATTCGCGCCATCCGCGCCATCCACGTCCCTTAGTGCACGCACTAACTGCGCACGGTGAGCGCTTTCACAGGGGAAGTTACGTTGCATGCAGTATACCATGGCAACAAGCGTTATCAAACGTTGCGCCCTCTTGCAAAGTCGCCGCAATATGCCAGGTGCCCACCCCCTTCCCGTCCGCGCCCAAGGGCTTTCCGAAGGCCTTGGGCGCTTGAAAACAAGCCACCTGCACTTGTGGCGGGCCCGACACAGCAGCGCCCAAGGCCCACAGAAGGCCCTTGGGCGCAACGACCGAAGGCCTTGGGCGCTCGGAGACAAGCCACCCGCGCTTGCGGCGCTCACACAACGGCAGCGCCCAAGGCCCGCGGAAGGCCCTTGGGCGCAACGGTCCTCAGAGATCTTGATTGATGGACTGTCCAGGTTATACTTGAATACTGTATGGATTTGTTTAGACACAGCCGGCAGGAAGAGATCGAAAGAGAGGCCCCGCTCGCTGCCCGTATGCGCCCACAGACGCTCGATGAGTTCGTCGGGCAGGAGCATATCATCGGCCCGGGGCGGCTGCTACGCCGTGCCATTGAGGCCGACCGGCTCTTCTCCTCCATCCTGTTCTGGGGTCCCCCCGGTGTCGGGAAGACCACCCTGGCAGCGGTCATCGCGAACACCACGCACGCCCATTTCGAGACGCTCAATGCGGTATTGGCCGGCATTGGCGATCTGCGCAAACTCGTGGACGCAGCGCGAGAGCGCCGGGCGATGTACGGGCAGCGAACGCTGTTGATGGTCGACGAGATCCATCGCTGGAACAAAGCCCAGCAGGATGGCCTGTTGCCGGTGGTGGAGGACGGCACCGTCACCCTGATTGGTGCGACCACGGAGAACCCCTATTTCTCGATCATCTCGCCCTTGCTGAGCCGCTCACGCATCTTCCGCTTCGAGACCCTCGACATCGACGCGATCGAGGACCTGCTTATGCGGGCACTGGCAGACGAAGCGCGGGGCTACGGCAAACGCAAGATCGTTCTCGAGGAGGATGCGCGCTACCATCTGGCGACCTACGCTGATGGCGACGTCCGCACGGCATTGAATGCTCTGGAGTTAGCGGTAGAATCAACGCCGGCGGATGACGAGGGCACCATTCATATCACGCTGCCCGTCGCCGAGGAGTCAATTCAGCGGCGTGCGATGCAATATGACCGGGCCGGAGACGAACACTACAATACGGCGAGTGCCTTCATCAAGTCAGTCCGGGGCTCCGACCCAGATGCTGCACTTTACTATCTGGCGAAGATGGTGCTGGCCGGCGAGGATCCAAGGTTCATCTTTCGACGTCTGATCATCCTGGCGGCGGAGGACATTGGCTTGGCGTCCCCGATGGCCATCTCGGTGGTCATGGGATGTGCCCAGGCTTATGAGTGGGTAGGGATGCCCGAAGGGCAGTACCACCTCGCCGAGGCGACACTCTATCTGGCGACCGCGCCCAAGTCCAACTCGACGGGGGCCTATTGGCAAGCTCGCAGCCACATCGAAGCTGAGGGATATCGCCCGCCCCCGCTCTACATCCGGGACCAGAACACCCTGTTGCGCGACGAACGAAGCCAGGCCAAGTACAAGTATCCCCACGATTACAAGGGCGGGTGGGTCGAGCAGCGCTATTTGCCGGACGGCGTCGCTGGGGGCTGGTACCAGCCTAAGGAGAACGGGTACGAAGAGCGCATCGCCGAGTTTATGAGAAGAATACGGGAGCAGAGAGGGAGCTCGTCATAACGAAGGCCGGCAACTACGCAAGACAATGCGGAGATATCACATGAATGACCCCATTTCCAATAGAGTCAGCCAGATCCTGACCGAGTCTGTGCACGTCTTGGTGCCGTTGGAGGACGTGTATGACCAGCTGGCCAATGAAGGCTTGATGGTGTGGATGACGCCCGAGCTCCTCGAGCAACTGCTCACCGTCGATGGGCGTTTCGAGGTCTACGAAGGGCTGGCGGACTCAGAGCTATTCAATCCTCTGATCCAGTCGGAGCTTCGGGCGCGCGGCCTTCTGGGCGGCCCTCTGGTCCTGCTGCGGGAGCGAGCGTCTACGACCGAGGAAGTGATGCTGGACATGCTGCTCCACCTGCAGGAGATGAATCAGGCTCTGGAGACCGCGTGGCAGCTTCGCCCGCAGGACAACCCAGAGATCGAGGCGGAACTGCTCAACCTGCTGATGATGGGAGATATGCTGGAGCGCGAGATCAAGCGCGCACTGCAGACCGGTAGTATCGTCATTGATCTGGACATCGCTGACGAGGCGCCACTGGACTTTGGCAAGAACTGAGTGCTGTCGCACGCAGACGTCTAGCCGTGACAACGGGGAGGTGATTCCGCCTCCCCGTTCTTGTACCTTGAGCCGGCCTCATCGGGGCAGTGCCCTCGCAGCGCCGTCGCTGATCGGGCTGGTCCTCCTGGTGCTGCTGTCCGCCGCGTGCAGCCGGCGTGCCACCGCGCTGGATCGGATCCAGGAGACCGGACTGCTCCGCGTCGCCGTGGATCCGGCCTTTCCCCCCTTTGAGTCCGTCAATGACGCCGGGCAGATCGTCGGACTCGACGCCGACCTGGCGACCGCGTTAGCGCAGGGGCTAGGGGCCGACGTCCACTTCGTGACCACGGGTTACGATGCGCTCTACGACGCCTTGACCGTGGGGCACGCTGATATCATCGTATCTGCCCTCTACCCAGACCCGAGCCGGACGGCGGCGTTTGCGTTCAGCCGGCCCTACTTCAATGCCGGCGACGTGCTGGTCGTCCCCAACGGATCCGGCATCGCCGGTGCAGCGGACCTAGCCGGGACCACCGTCGCCTGCGTCTTCGGGACAACGGGGCATATGGCTGCGCTTGAATGGCAGGCCTCACTCCAGCCGGCCCCTGCGTTAGTCACCGTGGACAGTCCCGTCACACTGACCACGACGCTGCAGGATGGCACCGCAGATGCCGTGATCCTTGACCACGTCAGCGCCCAAATGGCTGCGGGCAACGCCCCATGGCTGCAGATTCTGTCCCCGCCGGTCACGGACGAGCCCTACGTCATCGCGTCACGGCAGGAGGATGCCGACCTGATGGCTGCGCTGGACACCATCCTAGAGGAACTGGAGAGCGACGGCACACTGGATACGCTGATTGAGGACTGGATGCAGCCCTAGGGCTTTGACAAAGAGTCCAGTGACAGTAGAATGCGGCAGGTCACTCACAGCCGGGCCCAAAAAGATCTGCTGGGCGCCCCAATCCATCGCCGCGGGCCGCGAAGGCAGATCTGACATCACGGACAATGGAAGGAGAGATATGGCAGAGGTACACATCTCAAATCATCCCTTGGTCAAGCACAAACTGACACTCCTCCGGGACAAGCGGACCGAACCGAAGAAGTTCAGAGAGCTGATCCGAGAGATCACGCTGTTGATCGCCTATGAAGCGACCGCGGACCTTGACATTGTGCCGAAGGAAGTCGAGACACCTCTGACCACCATGTGTGGGTACAAGCTCGCAGAACCGATCGGGCTGATCCCCATCCTGCGCTCCGGGTTGGGTATGGTAGAGGGCATCTGGGAGATGATCCCTTCCGCAGAGGTCTGGCACATTGGACTCTTCCGTGACGAGCAGACCCTGCGCCCCGTCGCCTACTACAATCGCCTTCCCATCCACCCCACGGTCTCGGTCTGTCTGATCCTCGATCCCATGTTGGCCACGGGGGGCTCCGCCGTGAAGACGGTCGACATTCTCAAGGAGTGGGGCGCGCGTCGCATTAAGTTCCTGGGCCTCATCGCCGCGCCCGAGGGTGTCGAGAACATGAAGAGCAGACACCCGGACGTCGACATCTACCTGGCTGCGCTTGACGACCACCTCAATGACGATGCGTACATTGTCCCCGGGCTGGGGGACGCCGGTGACCGCCAATTTGGGACGGCGTGAGCCATAGTGGCAGGAGACGAGCATCGACTTGAGGTATGGCCTTGAGTATGCCTTGATCCTCGTGGTGGGCGTCGCGGTGAGCGCCATCGCGACGCCGCTCCTCGGGAGCCTCGGGAAACGATGGGGCATCGTCGCTGAACCCGGAGGACGACGGCAACACACCGGGAGCATCTCCCGGCTTGGTGGCCTGGGCCTTAGCGTCGGCTTCTTTGCAGCGCTGGCGCTCTCACGGCTGCTGAGCATTCCAACGGCCGACCCCAACGAGGGACGGCGGCTTTGGGGGCTGGTCATCGGTGGGCTGGTGATGGCGGTGTTTGGGCTGATCGATGATCGCTACGAGCTCCCTGCCGGGACAGAGTATCTCGGCTATCTTTTGGCCGCGATCATCGCGACCGCCAGCCTCATCATCCTGGAACGCTTCAACAACCCCTTGACCAACAAGCTGGTGGTGCTGCCCGCCCTCCTCTACATTCCCCTCACCCTCTTCTGGATGACGGGCATGATCGTCACCGTGAACTGGCTCGACGGCCTCGATGGCCTTGCAGCCGGGGTGGCAGCGATTCTGGCCACGGTGCTCAGCGTGCACATGTACCGCAGTGGGCAGTACAGCGTGGTACCGCTGGCGTTGGCGTTACTGGGCGCCTCGCTCGGCTTCTTGATCTTCAACGCGCCACCGGCTCGCGTCTTCCTGGGGGGGAGCGCCTTCTTCCTAGGCTACGTCCTCGGCGCGCTGGGCCTGATTGCCGGCGGTCGGGTCGCCACAGTGCTCCTGGTGATGGGCATTCCCATCGTCGATGTCGCCTGGACGATTCTTGACCGCTGGCGACACGGGGTGAGCCCGGTTCGTGCCGACCGGCGCCACCTGCACTTCCGGCTGCAGGATGCGGGCATCTCAACGCGTGCCATCGTCTTCATCTATTGGGGGTTCTGTGCCATCGCGGGGGCTTTGGCGCTGTTGCTCGCCTCGCGCATCTACAAGCTGCTGACGCTGATCATTCTCGGCGGGTTCACAGCGGCACTGTTGCTCTACCTCAGCCGCGAGCAGGCACCAAGGCGCAAGCGCTAAGGACGAGGAGGGGCGATGGCCCTGCGGGGTGCGCAAGTCAAATCCCGGTGCGGCTGCGCCCACCGGCGGTCTCCGCTGTCCAGCATCATCGCCGCCGTGGTGCTCGCTGTGGGGCTGTTCTCCTGTGCCACATCTGCCCCGCCCCCCACACCCACAGCTCCCCCGCCCACCGCGCGCCCGACGCCCACCACGCCAATACGGACGCCTGAGCCGCGGGCACAGCTGATCGTGTGTATGACCGAACCGCGTGCAGCGAGTCCGTTTTTTCCCTCGCAGTCGGGCAGTGACCTCCTGGCCCTCTTCTATGAGGAACCTGTGGAGCGCCTCGCCTACGGCTGGGAACCCCGCCTCATCACGCACCTTCCCACACTGGAGAACGGCGAAGTGATCACGCGGCTCGTGACCGTGAGCGACGGGACCCGATATGTCGACGCACTGGGATTCGTGCAGACCTATACGAGGTCAGAGACCGTGGAGCTGCCGCAGATGGCGGTCACCTTCGCGTTGCAACCCGGCCTGCTGTGGTCCGACGGCGCACCCATCACAGCCAAGGACGCCGTCCTCGGCTACCACCTCGCGCAGTCGCCCGAGGCGCAGGGGCGGTGGCGAACGCTGGCGGAGCGGACGGCCCAGTTCACCGCGGTCGACAACTTGACGCTGCGGTGGGAGGGCCTCCCCGGCTACCTCGACGTCGACTATGCCGGTTTCCTCTTCCCACTCCAGCCGGCGCACCGGTGGCAGGGCCAAAGCTTGTCGAGTATCCTAGACGACCGGACCCCACCGGCAACCGGCCCTTTCAGAATCACCGCTTGGGAATCCAAACGCGAAGCACGGCTGGTCCCCAATGAGCACTACAGTGGTGCTCAGCCCCTCTTGAAGGAGATCGTCGTGCGCTTTCCGCAACAGGATCCCAACAGCTGGGATGGCTTGCTGGTTAACGGCTTCTGTGACATCGTCCTGCCGGACCCCATCCTTCTTACATCCTGGGACCAATGGGCGCAGCTTGGCGCGGCAGGAGAGGCCATTGTCTGGGCCGACGCCGCGCCGGTCATGCTCCGCCTCGACATGAACCTCGATCCGGTTGCTGAACCGGGAACGGAGGAGGACGAGGACGGCGTCTCCTTGCTTGAAGATATCGAGGTGCGCCGGACCATCCGCGCCTGCATCAATCGCGACCTGCTGGCGGAGACGATGCCGGCTGAGGCGCTTACACCAGCGACGAGTTTCGTCCCGCCGCGCCATCCGGTGATCCTGCAGACCAAGGCGCAGCCCTACGGTCCGTCAATGGCGGGCGCACGGCTTCGAGCGCTTGGCTGGTGGGATGAGGACCAAGATGGTATCCACGAAGCGCATGATGTGCCGGAGGTCGAGGATGGCACGCCATTGCGCTTGAACCTGCACTTCGCCTCCGAGTATTTCGCCCCGGCAGCCTACGTGGCTGCCGATCTTGAGGCATGCGGCTTCGATATCGAGCTACACCCCACCGACCGGCGCCAGCTCTACACCGTCGATGCCGCGAGCCCGCTCTTCGGGCGGACATTCGAGCTGGCGTTGGTGGGCTGGCAAGCCCTGGTGCCAGAGGTCTGCGGCGCCTGGTTCAGCCATAGGATCCCCGACGAGGCCAACAACTGGTTGGGGGAGAACTTCAGCGGGTTTGCCTCGGCAGCCTATGACGCAGCCTGCGAGCGCGCTTTTGCGGCGGTGACGATCGACCAGCAGCAGCAGGCGCTCCAGGAAGCCCAGGACCTTCTGGACGAGACGCTGCCGACGGTCTTCCTGGCATGGCGTCCCTTCTGGTTTGCCGCGCGCCCCGAGGTCCAGGGACTGCAGCCCGACGCCTCCGCCTATGGCACCCTCTGGAACGCCGAGGAGCTCTCGATTGGCGTGCCGGTATCTGAGGACTGACCCCCGCAGAGCCGGTCGCTATTCGCCCAGTTCACCTGTGATCTCGGCCAACACCACCTCGTAGGCTGCAATCGTCGCCGATTGGGTAGCCTCGAAGAGGGGACCTTGGCCGATCCAATCAATCCCTATCCGTACGTAGGCGTCCTTCAGAAAGCCGCGAAGATCCTCTGCCGTGAAGCCCGGATCCGTGGCTAGCCGGTTGTGCAGAAACCGGTAGAGCGACTCGTAGACTTCGCGGTACTTCCGGTCGAAGATGTCCCCTTCGTCCGCGCCCTCAGCCTTCTGATGCATGCCCGCTACCCCCGGCCTTAGCCGCGATCCGATCCATGAACCGCGCGGTGTCAATGACAAATCGCTGGTGGTCGGCTTCCCCAACCTTCTCGACCTCGTCCCAAGCCTCAATCTTGAAGGTAAGGCGCCGGCCGTCGACGGCAACCAGTTGTGACCACACGCGTACCTTCATCCCCACCGGCGTAGCTGCCAGGTGCTTCATGTCCACATGGGTGCCAACCGCCGTCTCATCCTCGGCAAGATAGGGCGCAATCGCTGCTTGGGAGGCGCTCTCCATCAGGGCGATGAGGTGAGGCGTGCTCAAGACCGGCACCAGGCCACTGCCGTAGCTGGCTGCTGTCTCTTCCTCAGCGACGATATGCTCGATTTCCGAAACCAACCCGGGCTCTATTCCCATCCAACACTCCCATTGATCATGGTCAGACTGCCAGCATAGGCACGATGAAACCAAAGAGACACCAAAGGTCAAGCGCGACCATCACCAGTAAGCCCCCCGCAACCACCACGCCGTGCCACTTCTCGTGCAACGATGCGAGAAGCGGCAGCCCCACGATGGTGGTCACGAGCATCGCCAGGGGCCATAGCGGCGCCGTCCCATCAATCGCGCCGTGGATGCCAAGACCCAACGCGGCGATGGACAGCGTTAGGGCGGCGATCACGGCAAGCCGTCGCTCCAGCAGGCGCTGCCAACCGAGGGCCGCGCCGGCCGCCAGCAACGGCAGCGCCGGAAAGAGGTATCGCCCCTGGTGCTGCACAAAGGTCACGTTG
>JAFGNI010000276.1 GCA_016927095.1 Anaerolineae bacterium
CCATTGTAGGATCAGACTCCTCAGCCGTCAAAACGGCAGCCGCACTGCACCAGTTGAAAATCGCCCGTTCTGTGACACAATGGGCTCATAACGTCGAATCTTTGGGGGCTCCTGTCACCGGTCAGGTGGTCCAGGGAGCCCAGACCGCTTGATGGGAGAGAGCGCATGCCGTTTGGGTTGACTGCAGACGTCCTTATCGGTAGGATCCTGGTCATTTTCCTCGGTATTCCCATCCACGAGTGGGCACACGGGTGGGTGGCGCATCTGCTCGGCGATGAAACGCCCGAGCTGCAGGGGCGGCTCTCGCTCAACCCGTTCGTCCATCTCGATCCCATCGGCACGCTGTCCATATTGCTGACCGGCTTCGGGTGGGGGCGTGCGGCGCGGGTGAACCCCTATCGCATGACGAAAGTATCCAACCCCCGAACCGGGATGGCCCTGTCGGCGCTAGCCGGGCCCGTGTCGAACATTGTCCAGGCGATGCTCCTGGCGCTCCCTTTCCGGCTGGGCCTGTTCGCGGCACTTGAGCCAGATATGGCATACCGGTTGGCACAGGTGCTGTTTGCGGCGATCGCGGTCAACATCGGCCTGGCGGCCTTCAACTTGCTGCCGATCCCCCCTCTTGACGGGTCGCGCGTACTGGTGGGCGTCGCCCCGCGCCGTGTCGGCGACTTCATCGAGAGCCTGGAGCCTTACTCGATGTACATTCTGCTCTTCGTGCTCTTCCTCCTGCCTCAGCTCGGCCTGGACCTCGTCGGCCTGATGGTCAGACCTCTTCAGCAGTTTCTCTATAACATCCTGTTGTTCTGAGGGTCGAGAGACCGCTTCGCATGAGAGCGCATCGGGCACAGCACCGCGTGCGACAGTTCGTCCGGGTCGCCGGCGCGGCCCTTGCCCCGGTTGACGAGGCCTATGTCACCGGCAAGCTGGCACATGCGGTGGACCCGCCAGCATTGCTTCGCCTCTTCCGTACGATGCCGCGGGCAGAACGCCATCACGGCGTCGCCGTGTCGCGCATCCTGGAACGCCAGGGCCACATGGATCGGGATTTGCACGTCGCTGCGTTGCTGCACGACGTGGGCAAGACAGCCGCACCGCCGCATCTGTGGGAGCGGGTCATGGTAGTCATCGTGGGGCATCTCGCCCCACGCCGGGCTGAGGCTTGGGGACAGATGCCTGACTGCGATCAGCCGGTACCGCGCGGGCTGCACCGCGCCTTTGTGGTCCGGCGCCATCACGCGCGCTGGGGGGCACGGATGACTGCTGAGGTAGGCGCGTCACCCCGCGCAGTGGCCCTGATCCGCCACCACCACGATGCACTGCCCATCGGGCTTTTGGGCGCCGAAGATGCCGGGGGCGATCTGGACCTTGACCTGCTCGCCGCGCTCCAGGCAGCCGACGAAGCGTAGGAGGAGCGAAGACCTATGCCCAGATCAGATCGGGACACAACCACCCAGAAGGTAACGCGTCAGCGATCCACCCGTGACCGGGTCACGATCATCGGCACCGGCTGCATCGGCGCCTCGATCGGCATGGCGTTGCGCCAATCCAAGGATGCCGATCACCTGGAGATCGTCGGGCACGATCGCGACGCGGGTCTGGCACGCCAGGCACAGCAGATGGGGGCCTTCACGACCACGGCGATCAACCTCAGCTTGGCGCTGGACGGTGCGCAATTGGTCGTCCTGGCGGTGCCCCTCGCGGAGCTTCGTGAGACGCTGCAGGATGTCGGGCGGCTGCTGGCCCCGAACGTGAACGTCGTTGTGACCGACACCGCCCCCCTCAAGCAGCCTGCGCTCGCTTGGGCCGAGGCCGCACTCCCGGCTAGCGCGCATTACGTCGGGGGCGACCCCTTCCTGGCGCCGGGTGTGGGCGGTTGGGAGCCGCTGCACGGGGTAGCCGACGCGCGTCCCAGCCTATTCCACGACGCGGTCTATGCCATCATCGCTCGGGCCGAGGATCACCCCAGCGCCGTGAGGACTGTGGCGAACTTGGCCCTCGTCCTGGGCGCGACGCCGCTCTTCATGGACCCGGCAGAACACGATGCCGTTCGCCTGATAAGCACCACCGTGCCGGCCCTGTCAGCGGCCGCGCTCGTGCGCGCCACGGTCGATGCGCCCGGCTGGGAGGAGGTGCGCCGGGCGGCGGGGCGCGCGTTCGCGACCGCGACAGCTGGGACCCCGGGGGATCTCGCTTCCGCGCGGATGGCGGCGCTTCTTGGGCGTGACACAGTATTGCGAGGGCTCGATGCGCTGACGGCGCAACTGGGAGCGCTGCGGCAGATGGTCGCGGATGGCGATGCCAGTGGCCTGGAGGCTATGCTTTCTTCCGCGGCGAAGGAGCGGGCACACTGGATGGAGCAGAGCCGGTCCCGTTCCTGGCAGTTCGAGCGACCGAGCATCGAGCAGGACAGTCTCTTCGGGCGCACGCTTCGGACGATGCTGGGAAGTGGTATCGCCGGCCGGTCGGACCGGTAGGCGGGATTACCTCTTCCGTCCGATGACGGTCGCGTTCATCCTTTGCTCAAACCGAAACGGGGCTAGACTCGCAGTATGAGCCCTCCACGCCGCATCCTGATGATTGCGCCCACGTCATTCTTCCTGGACTACGGGTGCCATGTCCGGATTCTTGAGGAAGCCCGAGCCCTGCAGACCGCCGGGCAACACGTGCGTATCGTCACCTACTACCTGGGTCGCAACTGGCCTGGCCTGGATATCGTGCGGTCAAGCCCCACACCGTGGCGCGCTGACTACGAGGTGGGGTCATCGCGCCACAAGATTGCCTTCGACGTGCTGTTGTTCGGGCGCGCCCTGCGGGAGGCGCTGCGCTGGCGGCCGGACGTGATCCACGGTCACCTCCACGAGGGCGCGCTGATCGGCACCGCGATCGGGCGGCTCCTCGGTGTCCCGTCCGTCTTCGATTTCCAGGGGAGCCTAACCGGCGAGATGCTCGACCATGGCTTCATCAAGAAGGACGGCCTTGCCTACACCTGGTGGCGGCGACTGGAGGATCACGTCATCGAGATGCCCGACGTGATCGTGACGAGCACGAGCCACAGCGCAGTGCTCCTGGCCCAGGGGTTCGGTCGCACAGAGGCGGTCCACCCGCTTCCCGACAGCGTGAACCTCGATTTCTTTAGCCCCGATTGCCTCTCGCCAGCGGTCCGCGCCGCAGACCGCCAGAAGCTTGGTCTCCCACCGGATCGCCAGATAATCGTGTACCTCGGACTGTTGGCCGACTATCAGGGTGTCCCACAACTGCTCCAGGCGCTGGCCCAACTACGCGCACGGGATGTCCCGGTCTCGTGTCTTGTCATGGGGTTCCCGGGCATGGAGTATTACGCCGAGCAAGCCCACAACATGGGCCTGACCCCGCAGGACGTGGTCTTTACCGGCAAGATCCCCTACGACGAGGCGCCCAAGTACCTGGCCCTCGGCGATGTCGCTGTAGCACCCAAGCTTTCGGCAACCGAGGGAAGCGGCAAGATCCTGAACTATATGGCGATGGGTCTACCCGTGGTGGCCTACGACACACCGGTGAGTCGCGAATACCTGGGCTCCCTGGGTGTCTACGCAGCGCCGGTTGGCGACGTCACTGCACTGGCGGATGCGCTGGCATCCCTGGTTACGGATCCTGAGGCTGCACAGGCGCTGGGTGTGCGCCTGCGGCAGAGAGCCGACAGGCACTTCTCCTGGGCGCGGACCGGACGGCAACTGATGCACATCTACGACGGCCTCACGGACGAGGGGCCTGAGCACGAAGGGGACACGTGATATGTTTGCCCAGGTCCTGGTCTTCCAACCCATCCGGCTGAAGGACTCGCCGTTTCTGGATTACCGGGTGCCCGACGCCCTGGCAGCGCAGGTTCGCCCGGGGTTGTTGGTCACGGTGCCCTTGCGTACCCAGACGCTCCCCGGCCTGATCATGCATCTGTCGCCCACATCCACTGTGGCCCAGACCCGGGAGATCACAAGCATTCTCGATCCCGAACCTGTCCTCAACGCCATGATGCTGCGACTGGCGCATTGGCTCGCGCGCGAGACATTGGCACCGCTGCACCGCTGCATCCAGCCGATGCTGCCGCCCGGCATGCGCCCCCAGGCCTACATGCGCTTCAGCTCCAGGGTGAGCCAGGTGCCCGAGGGCCTTCCCGGCCCGGCAACCGCGCTGCTACAACTCCTGGTCGACCGC
>JAFGNI010000277.1 GCA_016927095.1 Anaerolineae bacterium
GGCTGACCTTGGGAGTCTTGGGTACCGCTCTCGTGTTCACGCTACTGCACCAGATATCCTACAACCTGTCACCTGTCACTGTTCTTTCCGGTGTAATGCTCTGGACGACCCTAGGCGTACTGTATCACCAGAGCAAGTCGCTCTACCTTGTCGGCACCTTCCATGGGGCCATGAACACTATGTTGACCACTCTGAACTTCGAGGTGAGCGACACTGCTGCTCTGGTTGCACATGCACTCGCTCTACTGACACTCATCGTGCTTACTCGTTCCAAGACAAGGCTGATTGGTTATTCCTCAAGACCAATGTGAGGCACATAGTGAAGTGACCCCCACCGTCTGGATCCGGTTCTGAGGCCGGGGGGTAGATGCGATTTGCCTCTCCCGCGGGTAGGGCCATCGCATTTGGATCTCCAGAATGACGTCTGTGGCTGACTTGAGGCTAAATGCGATAGCCCTGCTCCCGGGTTGAGGGCCGTTGAGCCGGGCGGTTCCCCATGGTACAATCGACGTACACCTGGATTCAGTTGACGGAGTGACGCATGCCCACGAATGTGACGCCGCAGTATCGCAAGCTCGAAGAGGAATATCGCCGGGCCTCCGATCCTGACGAGCAGCTGCGCCTGCTTCAGGAGATGATGGCGGAGATCCCGAAGCACAAGGGGACCGAGCACGTACGCGCCGACCTAAAGCGCAAGATGGCCGAGCTGCGGGCCGAGTCCGGGGTCAAGAAAGGACCTGGTTCCCGTCAGGTCTCCGCCTTTCACGTTGATCGCGAAGGCGCGGGCCAGATCGTGATGGTGGGGATGCCTAACGTCGGCAAGAGCGCCTTGGTCGACGCGCTGACGGGCGCGTCCCCCGAGGTCTCGCCCAGCCCCTTCACGACGTGGGAGCCGATGCCCGGCATGATGTTCATTGACCCAGAGGGCAGCGACCACGGCAACGTGCAGGTGCAGCTGGTGGACACGCCGCCGCTTAACGAGGAATTCATGAAACCTGAGCTCTTCCACCTCATCCGGGCAGCCGACATAATGGCCATTGTCGTCGATCTGCAGGCCTTCCCCATTGAGCAGTACGAGACGGCGCTGCGGCTGCTGGAGGAGCACAAAACCGTGCCGGCCCAGCTACAGAGCAGCTACCGCGCGGTGCATCCCGAGGAACGGGGGGTAACCTTCATCCCCGCGATCGTGCTGGCAAACAAGGTTGACGACGAGGAGAGGGACGAGGATTTCGCCGTGCTGGGGGAGCTGCTGGAGACGGAATTACCCCTGCTGCCCATCTCTGCCACCACGCTCCGGCATGCGTACCGGTTCAAGGCGCTGGTCTTCGAGATGCTGGGCATCGTGCGCGTCTACGCCAAGCCGCCCGGCAAGGAGCCCGACTTCAGCGAGCCCTTCGTGATGTACCGCGGCGGCACCGTCGAGACCTTCGCCGGTCAGGTCCACCGCGATCTGCTCAAGAGCCTCAAGTCGGCGCGCGTCTGGGGCACCGGCGTCTATGATGGCCAGACGGTGTCGCGGGACCACGTGTTGCACGATGGGGACTTGGTCGAGCTACGGACGTAGGCGAGAGTCTGGCGTCGAAAGTCAAAAGTCGAAAGTCCTGAGTCATGGTCTGATGCCCGGGTGGCTCGGTGTCTGACTCTCATGATTCACGATGCACGATTCAGGCCTGCACGTCTAGGTCGCTTCCCCGACCGACCTCGTGTCCGCTCCTGACTCCTGACTTTCAACTCGAGACGCCTCCGATGAATCGTGAATTGTCAATCGTGATGCGTTGGGCCGCGCGATCGTCTGCTCCAGCAATCATGAATCAGGACTGAGGACTCATGATCTTGTCACTGCCGCCGCTACCCACACCACGGCTGCGACCGCCGCGGCGATCCACGATGCCGGGGTGTAGGTGGGGAGCCAGCCCACGACCCAGGCAAGGTAGGGTAGTAGCACCAGCATGGGGGTGAGCGCCAGCCACCCCAGCAGCCCCAACAGACGGTTGCCTTTTGCGACGCGTGCCTGCAGGATCGCCAGCACCGCCGCGAGCACCAGTGTGACCGCCAGCGCCGCAATGACGACGCCCCAGGAGATGATGGCGCCGTACCCCGCAATGGTCGCCGGGCGAACCACTACCAGCGCCAGCGCCACGCCCAGCCCGGCGAGGAGCATGAGGATGCGCAGGGGCCACGCGAACCGGTGGATGCCCCCGCCGCCAGCGCCAGGCGCCGGCGACGTCCCCTCGACTTCGCTATTGGGGTCGACCGCCCCCCGCACCCCAAACCGGCGCCAGCCGGCCATGGCCACCGCCACGAAGCCGGCCGCGATGGCCAGGCCCAGCTCGCCCTGCAATAGGATCAGCACCTGTGCGGGCGTGCGCAGCAGTTCGAAACGGTACTCGCCGACGGCGATCCACTCCCAGTCACCGGTGCCCGTCCGCACCAGGACGCCCTCGTGGCCCATCGCCACGATCACGTTGCCCGAAGCCGGGTCGACCAGGGCGTCGTGGGGACCGGGGGAGCTTATGCTGTTGCTGCGGGTGGTCGCATAGTAGGCCATCCGCGCATCCTCGCCGTTCAGGTTTATGACGGTGGTCCAGGTGGCGCCGCTGTCGGTTGACCGCTCGATGCGCTCACCCGGCACAAAGCGGAGCACCTCGTCCGGCGCGGTGCCGGTCAGCGTCCACGGACCGTCGTGCCCCGAGCACAGCACCTCACCACCGGTGGGGCGCTCGTCGCCCAGCGAGGTCCAGCTGAGCCCACCGTCGTCGCTGGCAAAGGTGTCGCTATAGGCGTAGTCGTGGCGAGGCCCCGCCAGGATGCGGTCCTGGTCCAGCTCGAGGCAGACGATGCCCTCATCGGGCGGTCCCGCGTTGCCCAACGAGGCCAGCGCTATCAGCGCTAGCACCGCCGATCCTCGCCGGATGTTCCGCGTTTTTCTCCCAACTTCCGTCTCTGCTGAGTTGCGCTTCGCCAACGTGTGGTCCGCAGATTCCCGCCACCGCCACCAGGCGAAGGCCATAGCCGGTAGCGCCAGCAGGTCGCTGGGGTCGCAGACGATGAGCGGACGCCAGCCCAAGACGGCCTGAAAGGCCGTACGGAATGCGGCGGTCGCGCCAGGGAGCGACTTGATCACGGCAAATACCAGGCCGACGAGACCGATGGATACGGCGATGAGAGACCAGCAGCTCCGCTCGCGAGCTGCCGGCTGTGACCGTGCAGACGTGACGCTCACGCCTTCGCCAATGCGGGCACACCGGCGGGCCGGTCCGACACCAGCTGTGGTGCACCGCAGGATCGTGCTAAGGGCCGAGGCAAGGATCGCCACCGGTACAGCCACTGCCAACGGCGCGATGGCCAACCACGCGACGTCACTCAGCTTGCCGGTGATCCAGCTCGGGTAGGCCCAGCGGAGCACGAGGTCGTTGAGAAGCAAGATCAGGACCCAAGCGACGGTGCTCGGGTGGGCCAGGGCCCGGAGAGCCTGCGCTAGGCGGGCCCCAGGTTCGCGTGAAAGGTTCGTGGACATAGGGAGCTCCTTGGCACCGATGGATGCGCGTCACCACGACTGCAACGATACCCCAAGTGTAGCACGGAATCGGCACCTAGGTAGATGTCTGGGGTGATTGCAGTTGTCTATCTTGCGAGTCGCCCCCGGCCTGCAGGGCCGGCCTGCGGCGGCTGGAGCGTCGTCGCGGCGGCCTTCCCAAGCGTGATGACCCGTCCGCACGGGCCTTGCGCAGTGGCGGCTGCGCCGCCGGGCCGGGTCGGCTACCCGGCCTACATAGCAGCCTGTAGACGGTGTGGTGCGAGATTGCCAAATGCGATTGCCCTAGCCTTTCGGTTGCATTGACTTCCAGCCGCTCTCCGCTATGCTGAAGGTGTGTTGTGCGGCGCAGCAACTTGTTCGCGCAGCCAGGGAGCGACCCACATGGCACACATCGAAGCCAGGCCCTCGTCCGCAGATGACCCAGCTGAGGCTATTCACGTACCTGTGGTGGGGGTGGGGGCCTCCGCCGGTGGATTGGCGGCCTACCAGGAGCTCCTGAGCCACACGCCTCCCGACACCGGCATGGCCTTCGTCCTGGTCCAGCATCTCGACCCCGACCGCAATTCGCTAATGCCGGAGCTGCTGCAGCGGTACACGCGCATGCCCGTTACGCAAGCCGAGGATGGCATCGTCGTCGAACCGAATCACGTCTACACGATCCCGCCCAACGCTGAGCTTGCCCTCGTGCACGGGAGACTCAGGCTCTTGCCGCTGCCGGCAGAACGGGGGGCGCGCCAGCCGATCGATACCTTCTTTCGCTCGCTGGCTGCCGACCGCCAGACCGAGGCTATTGGCGTCGTCCTCTCAGGCGCCGGCAGCGATGGCACGCTGGGCCTTCGCGAGATCAAAGACGCCGGTGGTCTGACCCTCGCGCAGGATCCTGACGTGGCGGCGTATGGCGCCATGCCACGCAGCGCCATCCGCGCCGGCGTGGCGGACTATGTGCTGCCGCCTGCTGACATGGTGGCGCAGCTCACCGGCTACGTGCGCTATGCGAGGGCCGCAGGCCCGGCGCTGTCCGAGGCCGGCGATCACCTGCAGTCTCTGGTCGCCGTGCTGCGAGAGCAGACGGGCCACGACTTCTCCCTGTACAAGGAGAACACGCTCAGCCGTCGCGTGGAGCGCCGGATGGCCCTCGCGCAGACCGTCGCGCTGTCGGAGTATGTGCGCCACGTCCAGGCAGACCCCAGCGAAGCCCAGGCTCTCTTCGAGGAGTTGCTTATTGGTGTGACGAGCTTCTTCCGGGATCCTGCTGCGTTCCAGGCGCTGGAGGAGAAGGTCCTGTCAGAGCTGCTGCCGGATAGCGCCCGTGAAGGACCGGAGCCCGGCAGACCGCTGCGGATCTGGGTGCCGGGTTGCTCCACGGGCGAGGAGGCCTATTCGATCGCCATCCTCGTACGGGAGAGGTTGGAGGCCTTGGGGCGGTTGCTGCCGGTTCAGATCTTCGCCACCGACATTGACGCTGCCGCGATCAGCGCAGCGAGGACGGCGATCTATCCTGAGAGCATCGCTGCCGATGTGGGGCAAGCACGGCTACAGCGCTACTTCGTGGAAGTGGACGGGGGCTACCGCGTGAGCCAGCCGGTCCGGGAGATGATGGTCTTCTCCCTCCAGAATCTCGCGCAGGACCCACCGTTTTCGCAGCTGGATCTCGTGAGTTGCCGCAATCTCCTGATCTACATGAAACCCGAGCTGCAGCGCCGCGTCGGTGCTCTCTTGCACTACGCGTTGCGGTCAGGTGGCTTCCTCTTCCTAGGCAGCTCCGAATCACTCGGCGAAGCCGCGCCACACTTCAAGTTGGTGGACAAGAAGTGGCGTATCTACCGGCGGCTGCCGGGGGAGGCACAGCCCAGGGCCGCGCGTTTCTCGGCGCCGCATCTGTCTTCGGCGCCGGTGGGCACCAAGCTCAATGTGCAGCCCCCGCCGACTCCGCGGAGCTTTTTGGAGTCCTACCTCCTTGCGTCTCATACGCCGCCGTGCGTCGTGGTGAATGAGAGTTGGGAGCTGCAGTACGTGCACGGTCATACCGGCAGGTACCTCGAGCCAGCCGCCGGCGAGGTGACGACGAACGTGCTCCGGATGGCCCGACCGGGCCTGCGCATTCCCCTTACGGCGGCACTTCACCGGGCACAGCAGCAGCTTGAGCAGGTTGTGCTAGAGCCTGTCGGCGTCCAGACGGAGGCCGGCGATGCAAGCATCAGGCTGATCGTACAGCCCGTGTCGGAACCGGCGGCACTGCAGGGCATGATGGTGATCATCTTCGAGGATCTGCCTCCAACGCCTGCCGTAGCCCTGCTTGGGGAGAACGGACCGGTGCCTGAGGGACGGTTAGCTGTGCTAGAGCATGAGCTGAGCGCGACACGACAGTACCTACAGGCCACGGTTGAGCAACTCGAAGCCTCGAACCAGCAGCTAGGGGCGACCAATGACGAGCTGCAGTCATCCAACGAGGAACTCCAGTCTGCCAACGAGGAACTTCAGACGGCGAAAGAGGAGTTACAGTCGGTCAACGAAGAGCTGCTCACCGTCAACGCGGAGCTGGAGGCTAAGCTGGAGGAGCTTTCAGAGACGAACGCCGACCTGGACAACCTCTTCGCTGCGATTGATGTGGGGGCCGTGCTGCTGGACCTCGAGCTGCGCATCCGGCGCTTCACGCCGATGGCCAGGCGCGTGATCAGCCTGATCGACTCGGATGTCGGGCGGCCCATCGGCCACACCGTCTGCCACCTGCGCAGTGTCGACCTCGTTGACGTCGCGCGCACGGTGTTGGCGACGTTGGAGACGCAGGAGCGCGAGGTCTCCCACGCGGACGGCGGATGGCTCTGGATGCGTGCGCGACCCTATCGGACGCCTGACTACGCCGTCCAGGGCGTGACCCTGACCTTCCACGACATCACCCAGCTCAAAGAGACCCAGCACGCGCTGGAGGCCGCGCGTGACCGGCTGGAGCAGGCAGTTCGCGAGCGCACGGCGGAGCTCTCGCGTGCGCGCTCGCGTTTGGCCCTCGCCGTGCGTGGCAGCGGCGGAGGTCTGTGGTATACGGAGTTCGATGAGGATCAGGATGACGCGCTGTCCGACAGGTTCTACATCTCACCGGAGCTCAAGGCGCTCGTGGGCTACCGAGACGATGAGTTGCCCAATTCGCTGGCGGCGTGGAGATCTCGCGTGTTGCCTGAGGACTTGGCAGCGATTGATGCTGCTGGGGCAGCCTACCGTGCGGGCGAGCGAGATGAGTATGACGTGAGGTATCGCATCCGCCATCGCGATGGGTCGATCCGGTGGTTCCACACCCGGGGCGAGATCGAGTACGATGCTGAAGGGCGGCCCGTGACCTGGGCGGGGATCGACTGGGATGAGACGGATGCTGTCATCCAGGAGGTCGCTCTGCGGGAGAGTGAAGCCCGATTCCGCGCGCTCTTCCAGCGTATCGGCAGCGGGGTTGCCGTCTACAGCACACCAGACGGTGGCGAGACCTTTGTCATCCGCGATATCAACCCGGCAGGTGAGCGGTACAGCCACGTGCGACGCGAAGACATCGTAGGCCGGCCCGTGGACGAGGTCTTCCCGAACGTATCGGATATCGGGCTGCTCGATGTGCTGCGCCACGTTTGGCAGACTGGAGAGCCCGAGCACCTGCCGCTGACCCGATACACCGACGAGCGGATCGATCAATGGGTGGAGAACTACGTCTACAGGCTCCCTTCTGGCGAGGTTGTCGCTGTCTACGAGGACGTGACCGAGCGGGAAGAGGCGTTGGCGACAGCGCGCGCCGCTGCGGCACGGTTCGAAGCGCTGTTGCAGGCAGCGTGCCGGGGGGTATGGCAGGTCGACGGCGCAGGTCGCACGGTGATGGTCAACAAAGCGATGGCGGAGCTACTTGGTTACACACCTGAGGAGATGAAGGGTCGGCCCATCGGCGACTTCGTCCAGCCGGCGCAGGCCGATGCGGCTATGGCATTGTTGACGCGACCGGCGCTCGATGAGGTCGCGCACGACCGCGTGACGCTGCGCCACAAGGATGGCGGGGACGTCGTCTGCGCGATGTCCGTTTCACCTGTGCTCTCCGCTGAGGGCCAGCCGGCGTCAGTCATTACCGTGGTCAGCGCGGCCGCGGCCGGTCCGGACCAAGAAACCGATGATCTGCGCGCCAGGACGGTGCCATAGCGGCCCGATGGCATGTGCGTGAAGGGGAAAGCTGATGGCTGATACGCAGGAACAGGACGACAAGCAGACGTTGCGCTCTCGGGCGGAGCGGGTTGTTCACGAACGCGCGGCTGAGGCGGGAGATCTGGCCGCCGCGGATCTTCAGCGTGTCCTGCACGAGCTCCAAGTCCACGAGATCGAGCTGGAGCTGCAGAATGAAGAGCTCAGGACGCGTCAGATGGAGTATCAGGAGCTGTATGAGCGCTATGTCGATCTCTACAACTTCGCACCCATTGGCTATGTTGTCCTGGATCGGGAGGGCCGGATCGTCGAGGCCAACCTGACACTGGGACGCATGCTGGGCGTGGTGCGATCACGCATAGTGGACAAGCTCCTCGCACGCTTCGTAGTCGCCGAAGACCAGGACCTGCTCCACTTGCACCTGCACGCGCTCTGGGGAGTGGGCGAGCACCAGTCCTGGCGCCTCCGTCTGCGGCGCGCCGATGGCGGGATGATTACCTGCCAGGTGGATGCGCAGCCCGTCTTCACCTCCGAGGGCCAGGTGATCCGCAGTCGCCTGGCTTTCACCGATATCTCTGCGTTGGCTGACGCCGAGGCTGTACGGATAGCACAGCATCAGGAGCTGCAGCGTGCGATGGAAGAGCTGCGCATGACACAGGCCCGGCTCATCCAGCACGAGCGGCTGTCGGCGATCGGTCAGCTCGCCGCCGGCGTGGCCCATGACTTCAACAACATCCTGGCCTCGGTGCTCCTGTATGGCCAGATGATGCTGCGGAGCGAGGGCCTGACAGGCGTGCAGCGCCGGTGGGTGGAGTCGATGATCTCGGAGAGCCGCCGTGGCTCCGAACTGGTGGAGCAGATCCTCGACTTCGGGCAGCGCGCGACGCTTGAACCGGAGCGCTTCTCGCTGGTGCCCTTCGTTCAGGAGGTGGCACGGCTGATGTCGCGCACACTTCCGGACAACATCGACGTGAGAACCGTGACGGAGGACGAGTCCGCGTCGATCAACGCCGATCGGGCCCGGATGCAGCAGGTGCTCGTCAACCTGGCGCTGAACGCGCGCGACGCGATGCCATCGGGTGGCAGGCTGACGCTCACGGTGGATCGCACGCCCCCGGAGAAGGTGGTGACCTGCGCCAGCTGTGGGCAAACGGTAGTGGGCAGATGGGTCACCGTCAGCGTCACCGACACAGGGCACGGGATCGCCGACGATGTGCTGCCGCACATCTTTGAGCCATTCTTCACGACGCGCTCGCCCGAGGGTCACGGGCTGGGATTGTCCCAGGTTGCCGGCATCGTCGCGCAGCACGGAGGGCACATCGCCGTCGAGACGGCGGTAGGCGAAGGAACCACCGTCCATGTCTATCTGCCTGAGATCTCTGAGCGCCCACCAGAGCAAGCTGTCGTCGCGGAGGCCGGGGAGGCAGGGGCAGTGGTGCCACCGCTCGTCCTCGTGGTGGAGGACAACCCCACGACGCGGCTGGCTCTGGCGGAAGCACTCAGCGTGCTGGGCTATCGCACGGAGAGCGCGCTCCACGGACGGGAGGCGCTGGACATCCTGGCCCGGCCCGGGCACGGTATCGCCCTGATCCTCACCGATTGGGTGATGCCGCAGATGGGCGGCGCTGCCCTGCTGGAGGCTCTGCGAGCGCGGGGCATCCAGCTGCCCGTGGTCGTCGTGTCCGGGCACCCGAGGCGCTTCTACGAAGACGCCGAGACCCACGAGGTCGCCGATTGGCTGCAGAAGCCCGTTGAGCTCAAGGCGCTCGGGAAGTCGGTCGCCGCTGCCTTGAGGTGACCGCCACGACACATTGACAGAGCGAGCGTGGTACGCGCTCGCCTTGAGCACGGCTGAAGGGCCTGCCCCGATCATTGGGGTACGGTCTGCGGCCTTTCAGAACACACAGGTGCTAAGCACCAAAATCCAGAGCCAAGGAGGCATCTATGCGCACACGGGCTGTAAACATCACAACTAGGTCTTCGATCCTCAACATCTCAGGCTCAGTCCGCCTGCTCCTCATCA
>JAFGNI010000278.1 GCA_016927095.1 Anaerolineae bacterium
GATCCCTGGTGCGGCTTCCCCTTCTCCAACGCTATGACCTACGAGTTCCTCAAAGGCATGGTCCATCTCTTTGACCCGGCTGCCGAGGCCCGCATTCCGAAGGATCTGTCCGTCTACATCATCTCTGGCGAGATGGATCCTGTGGGAGCCAACAACGGGGTGATGGCCCTGGTGAACCGCTATATGGATGAGCTCGGCATCCAGGATGTAGCATACAAGCTCTATCCCGGCGCCCGTCACGAGATCCTCAACGAGACCAACCGCGACGAGGTGCAGGCTGATCTGCTGGCGTGGCTAGAGGCGAGAGCGTAGCGCGAGGCCCGCGTCGCCTTGCGGTGGAGGCGAATGCCATTCGCCTCCACCGCAAAACATGCTTGCCTTCGGCGTTGGGTCACGCTTGGCCTGTTATGTAGGGCGGGAAGCCGTCCCGCCCTACATGACCCGTCTCCAAATCCCCAACTGCGATTGCCCTGACACTGCCTCTCCATGCCTGATCATCGTTCTGTGCTATCATGGACCCTGAACTCATGGGGTAGGGCAGGAGGAGACAGGACTTCATGGAGAACCTTAAACGCAGAATCCGGCAGGAAGGGCGCAACCTCGGTCGTGGGATCCTCAAGATCGACAGTGTCATCAACCATCAGGTGGATGCGACCCTGATGTTGGAGGCGGGGGCGGAGTTCGCCCGGCAGTTCGCAGCGGCGCACCCCAGCCGCGTCCTGACCGCAGAAGTATCGGGTATCATTCCTGCGATGGCGACCGCCTACGCGATGGGACTGCCGCTGGTCTATGCCCGGAAGCACAAGCCTGTGACGATGATGGACCCCGTCTTCGTGGAGTTCGCGCCTTCCCACACCAAAGGGGGAGAGGTCTCGTTGATGGTCTCGCCGGAGTTCCTTCACGCCGGCGACCGCGTCCTCATCATCGATGACTTCCTCGCGACGGGCAAGACGATCAATGCGATGGCCCGCATCGTTGAGAGCGCAGAAGCGAAGCTCGTCGGCATCGGTACGCTGGTGGAGAAGTCCTTCGAAGGCGGACGTGAGGCCTTAGCGCATCTCGATGTCCCGATTGTGTCCCTGGTCATTATCGACGAGATGCGGAATGACGGCACAATCATCTTCGCGGAGTGAGCCGGTGGCGAGATCAGGCCGTGAGACCATCGTCATCCTCGACTACGGATCACAATACACCCAGCTCATCGCCCGGCGGGTCCGGGAGCAGCGTGTCTACGCCGAGATTCTCCCCTGGTACGCCGAGCCCGAGACCGTTGCCGCCCTGGCACCCAAGGGCCTGATCCTCTCGGGTGGGCCCAATAGCGTCTACGATCAAGGCGCGCCGGCCCTCCCGGATCACATCCTTCAGAGCCGGTTCCCCGTCCTGGGCATCTGCTATGGTATGCAACTCCTGACGCAGCGCTTGGGAGGGCGCGTGGTTCCCGGGACTGCGCGCGAGTACGGGCCGGCCCACGTGCATGTTACGCAGCCGCCCTCAGCGCTGTTTGCGGATCTGCCGCAGGTCTTGCCCGTCTGGATGAGCCACGGCGACCGCGTGGAGAGCGTGCCGGTGGGATTCCGTGTGCTGGCTCGCAGCGAGAGCGACATCATCGCTGCCATTGGCGATGAGGCCCGGCAGGTCTACGGTACCCAGTTCCATCCTGAGGTGCATCACACGCCCCACGGCTCCGAGATTCTGCGCCATTTCCTGTACGATATCTGCGGCTGTCGCGGCGCGTGGACGCCCGCGGCCTTCATCGAAAACGCTGTGACCCGCATCCGCGATCAGGTGGGGCAAGAGCACGTCGTCCTAGGGCTCAGCGGTGGGGTCGACAGCGCGGTCGTGGCAACCCTGATTCACCGGGCGGTGGGCGACCAACTGACCTGCATCTTCGTCGATACGGGCCTGATGCGCAAAGATGAGACCCAACAGGTCGAGGCAACCTTCCACGAGGCGTTGGGTATCCGGCTGGTGATGGTCGACGCGGTGGATCGCTTTCTCGGCGCGCTCGCAGGCGTAACCGACCCCGAGGAGAAGCGTCGCATCATCGGCGAGCAGTTCATCCGCGTCTTTGAGGCCGAGGCCCGTCGTCTGAACGACGCCAAATTCCTGGCCCAGGGCACGATCTACCCGGACGTGATCGAGAGCGCCGGCAGCGCCACGGCGCAGCGGATCAAGTCCCACCACAATGTGGGTGGCCTGCCGGAGGAGATGAACCTGGAACTCGTGGAGCCCCTGCGTGACCTCTTCAAGGACGAAGTCCGCCAGGTCGGCCTTGCGCTGGGACTTCCCGAGAAGCTGGTTTGGCGCCATCCCTTCCCCGGCCCCGGGCTTGCCGTTCGTATCCTGGGTGAGGTCACCCGTGACCGCGTCGCGACGCTGCAGGCGGCGGACGCCATCTTCCTGGAGGCGTTGTGGGACGCGGGGATCTACCGGGACACATCGCAGGCCTTCGCCGTGTTGCTGCCTGTGCGCAGTGTCGGCGTGATGGGGGACGGGCGGACCTACGCCAATGTGGTCGCCCTGCGCGCCGTGACGACTGAGGACTTCATGACCGCTGATTGGGCGCGCCTGCCTTACGACTTGCTGGGACGCGTGGCAAACCGGATCGTCAACGAGGTCGCCGGTGTCAACCGCGTCGTCTACGATGTCAGCAGCAAGCCACCTGCCACCATCGAATGGGAATGACCCTTGGTTCATTTGTGTATCTGCTAATCCAATGTTAACATGGCATTAACAGGTGCATGACATTGCCGTGGTAGAATGGAGCGAAAAATAAGATTGCCGTATAGAAAAATCGCTCTGCTAGCACACTGGATGATAGCGTCTACGCTCAGATGAGACAGCTCTATCCTGCACCGATCCGAGAGGTTGCCCCCCGCAGCGCAGCCTCGCGTTGTGGTTTGGCGGCGGGTGATGTGTTGTGGACGATCAACGGTATGCCGTTGCGGGATACCATTGACGTTCGTTTCTACAGCAGCGAACCTGAACTACAGATGATGTTCGAGCGTGCGGGCGACCGTCGTGCTTGTAACGTAGTGCGGCGCTACGGCGAGCCGCTGGGTCTTCAATTCTCTAAGGATCTCTTTAGCGGTGGGCCCCGGGTTTGCCGCAATCGCTGTGAGTTCTGTTTTGTCACACAGATGCCATCGGACCTGCGCGCCTCTCTCTACGTCAAGGACGATGATTACCGGCTGTCCTTTCTACACGGCAACTATATTACGTTGACGAACCTTACTCAGGAGGACTGGGCGCGCATCGAGGCGCAGTACCTGAGCCCGCTCTACATCTCCGTCCACGCCACCGAACCCGAGGTGAGGGTGGATTTGATGCGCAATCCGCGTGCGGGCCAGGTTCTTGAGCAGCTTCGTGAGCTTGCGGCGATGGGCATTGAGCTGCACACGCAGGCTGTGCTCGTCCCTGGGCGCAACGATGGCGCTCATCTGGACCGCACCATCGCCGATCTCGTGGCACTCTACCCGGCGGTGCAGGATCTTTCGGTGGTACCGGTGGGGCTGACCCGGCGGCATGCGCCGGATCTGCGCACGTACACGGACGCTGAGGCCACGGTCGTGCTGGATCAAGTGCTACAGTGGCAGGCACGTTTGCGCGAGGTGCTGGGTGTCGGCTTTGTCTATCCGTCGGATGAGTGGTTCCTACGCGCCAAGCGAGACGTACCCGGTGCCGCGTCCTACGACGGGCTGTTGCCGGCGATAATTGAGAACGGTGTCGGCATGGTCAGGCGTTTTCTGGATCACCGTGATGGGCTGCGGTCCACGCTGGCTGGGTTGGGTCGCCACCAGACCTGGGTGACGGGCACGCTTTTCGCGCCCGAACTGGTGGCTTTTGCGCAGACCCTGTCTGAGGATGGGAATGCTGGCTTGCACGTGGATGTTGTGCCCGTGGCTAACCATTTCTTTGGCACGACCGTGACCGTCGCCGGGCTGCTGACTGCGGAGGATATGCTCCGCGCGCTCGATGGGCGTGACTTGGGCCAAGCAGTCGTGTTGCCGCTGGAGGCGTTCCGGGGGCCTGACGGTCAGTCGCTCGACGGTGCGCAACCGGCTAGGATCCGGGCAGTAACGGGATGTCCGGTCTACCTTGTTGGCTGGGATGACCCTAACGGATGGTCGGTCC
>JAFGNI010000279.1 GCA_016927095.1 Anaerolineae bacterium
ACCCAGAGCGGCAATCACAACCTGGCTCAGATCGGTTCGCAGCACATCGACCTGGCATTGGTGCAGGATGGCGCGGCTCTCGAAGGTCCCATCACGGAGGCCTGGATCGAGGATAACGTCAGCGTGGATCGGCAGGTAGACTTTGGGTCTCAGGCCTATTTCGCGCTCGCTGCCGACCCTGAAGCCCGGGCCTTCCTCCAGGCCGGCAACAACGTGCTCTTCCGGTATCAGGGCGAGGTCATCCAGGTCGTCGATCCTGAGGCGCTGGGGGCAATGCCCGATCCGCAGGGTGACCACCTCGACGAAGAGGTACAGCGCTTCCAGTCGATCATGCCGGCCCAGCCTGGGCTGCCGGGCGCCCAGCCCCCTGCGCCGAGCCATCTCTTGGCGCGTTTGTGGCAGGCGGTCGCCGCCGCGATCGGCGACTTCGTCAGGAATCTGAGGCCCTGATTGGCTTCACCTCTCCGAGTGCCGAGGGCTCAGGGCGTCAGAACGCCTTCAGTCCTCGGTACTTTCTGCGCCACCTCGATGCTTCTACCCCGAGCTGCTCCTTGATGGGCGGACCTCCCGCCGTATAATGGAGGTACGAGCGACCTGGAGGTGAGCGATGCGTAAGCCCCGAAATCCGAGAGCGTTGTGGATTGTGGCAGTCCTTGCGCTGCTGGCGATGAACTGCAGTCTGTTCACAAAGGGGCCTTCGACCCCGATCCCACCGACAGATGCACCCCCTGAGCCGACCGCTTCTACGGCGACCGAGCCGGCGACCACTGAACCGGCAGCCAAACCCGAAGTCGACCTGCCCGACATCCCCAAACCGGTCTTCGCCGTCTTCCGTGAGCAGCCGATCGAGACGATCCCCAGCCTGGACATGGAGAAGGTCTCGTCGGATATGAAGAATGTGGTCAACCCCTTCGTTCTGTCATCGTCACAGATGCAGCGCCTTGCTGCCGACGGCTTCGTTGTGAGTCCTGGCACGGAGAAGGAGTTCTTCATGCTCTACGAGGAGGCGCGCTATCGCAACGTCCCGATCTTCGTGACCAGCGATTCCCTCCTGCACACCTACCACCTGCTGTTTGACAAAGTGCTCCGTACCGCCGAGGTTGAGTATTTCATCCCGCTGCTTCGCGATCTCAATCGCGGGATGCTCGAGCAGACCGATGCGAACTACCAACTCCTCCGCACGACGAAGTGGGAAGACGCAGCACGCCGTGCCGTTGCTTTTGTCGCCGTTGCGGGCAGGCTCCTGGATCCATCCTTCGAGGTCCCCGACTATGCCCGTGACCTGGTCGAGGGTGAGCTGGCCAATATCGCAGCTGCATCCGGGATGGCCCAATCCCCCATCTTCCCGGGCCTGGAGTTCGGCGAGGACTACACCCAGTACATTCCACGCGGTCACTACACCCTCAGCGAGGCTCTGACCGCCTACTTCAAGAGCATGATGTGGTATGGGCGGATGACGTTCCGTGTGGATCCCGAGCTGGGGGAGATCAGCCGGGCCGAGACGCGTTCCGCCCTCCTCCTCGTCCACGCGCTGCGCAACGCCACCGCCGGGGGGCGCATGGCACTCACGGCCTGGGACGAGCTGTACAATCCCACGGTCTTCTTTGTCGGTCGCAGCGACGATCTGACGGTGTACCAGTACCTGGCTGTCATGGACATGGCCTATGGCGAAGACGCCCCGATCACCGATCTGCCCGATGAGACGCAGCTGGATGCCTTTATCAAGCTTGCTGGCAAGCTGCCGCCCCCGCAGATCCTGGGCATCGTCATCATGGACACGGATGATGAGGAGGGCACGACCAAGGGGCTGCGCTTCATGGGCCAGCGCTTTGTGCCCGACGCCTACATCTTCCGCCAGTTGATCTACCGCAATGTCGGCACACGCGAGGACCGCCGTGGTCTGCCCAACGGGCTAGATGTCTTTGCTGCGATGGGCTCCGATCGGGCGTACGCGATCCTCGAAGGGATGGGCGAGACGTCCTACGCCAACTATCCTGAGCAGATGGCGGAGGTGCGGACATGGCTCGGCGGCCTGAGCGTCGGGGATTGGACTGAGACGCTTTACAACACCTGGCTGTATACCTTCCACCCGTTGATCGAAGTGCCTGGCAGTGGGTATCCCACCTTTATGCAGTCCACCGCGTGGCTGGACAAGCAGCTGAATACCGCCCTCGGCAGTTGGGCCGAGCTCAAGCACGACACCATCCTCTATGCCAAGCAGGTCTACGCCGAGCTCGGAGGTGGGCCTCCGGCGCCGGACCCGCTGCCCCCCAAGGGCTATGTCGAGCCGGTGCCCGTGTTCTACGCCCGGTTGGCTGCGCTCACGGCCATGACGCGTGAGGGGTTGGAGAGCCGTGGCCTTCTCGCCGACCTGGATGCACAGAGCCTCAATCAGCTCGAGGATCTGGTGACGACGCTGCAGGCAATCGCGGAGAAGGAGCTGCGGGGCGAGGCGCTTACAGAAAACGAGTACGACCGGATTCGCTACTACGGTGGCGAGCTTGAACACCTGACGATGGCAGCCGCGGACACGGAATCGGAGGGGCCTGGGGGTGGGCCCTTTATGGAGGAAGAACCCCAAGCTGCGGTCATTGCCGACGTTGCGACCGACCCCGGGGCGCCCGATGGTCCGACGGTGCTGGAGGTGGCGGTCGGGCGCATCAATGAGCTCCATGCCATCGTGCCCGTCGTCGCCGAGGATGGAAGTGTCACGCTACAGGTTGCGTTGGGAGGGACGTTCTCCTACTACGAGTTCCCGTGGCCCGCGAGCGATCGGCTGACCGACGAGGCCTGGCGGGGCATGCTCGAAGATGGGACGGCTCCCCCCGTGCCTCAGTGGACGTCCTCATTTGTCACGGAGGACGGCGAGTATGGCGAGCTGCAGCAAGCCGTACTCAACTTCCAGAAATCCGTGACCTCCGCCTACTGGGAACAGCGGGAGGCCTTCCGGGAAGACGACGAGCCGGCGTTGATGCAGTTCGCCGGCGAAATTCAACGCCTTACTGCGGCGAGGCAGTACATAGGTCACCAGCTTGTGAGCACGCACTTCCGTTCCTTCGACCTTCAGTCACCCGATCTCGCTGTCGTCACGGTGCGCGAGACCTGGCAGGACGCGCTCTATACCTACGGCGCTTCAGGGCCGGACTATGGAGAGGAGCCCGCGGCGGAGCGTGGGCCCTACTCATTGGACGTTACCTACACGCTGGAGTCGACCTCTTATGAGTGGGGCCTGGTCTGGCAGGTCACGCGCGCCGTCTACGCTAACACACCGCCGGCATGGTAGGAGTTCTGGAACCCTGAGGCCGGTCGGCATATCACTCAGAGTACCCTGGAGGCGGCGCCTGCTATGGCTGATCCTGGCCGTGGCGGGCGCCGCGGGTCTTGCATGGGCTGTGGGCCTGGTCCGGTCGGAGCACCTGCGGCGTGACACGAGCCTCGCCTTCGCGTGTGATGAAGCCAGGTGCTGGGAGGTTGAGGGCCGTCCGGGTGACGGCGTGGCCCACTTCATCACCGGTGAGATCGACCTTACCGGCGATGGTGTCCCTGAGGCCATCTCTCTCCAGGAGGGTGTCCTCACGGTGTCCACGGGGGGCGAGGTCATCTGGCAGAGCGAGCCCGGCTGGACCGTCGTCGATGCGGCGCTTGGCGACCCCAACCAGGATGGGCGTTACGAGGTTTTGCTTGCCTTCTGGCGCGATAGGGGAGAGGGCCCGCGCAGCCAGCCCTTCATCATCGGTTACCGCGGCGGGCTGTGGCGCACGCTCTGGGGCGGCTCGCCCGTGACCGAGCCCATCCTCGAGCTCGCGCTCGGTGATGTCGACGGTGATGGGGCGGAGGACCTCGTGGTCATTGAGGCCGCAGAGGGATACGAGGACCTCATCGCACTACTTGAGGCGGCGCCTCATACACCCAACGTCGCGTCGACCGTTGCAGTCTGGCGCTGGCACGGCTGGGGATTCAGTCGCGTCTGGCGCAGCGATGTGGGAGCCTATCGCGACCTCGTGCTGGTGCCGGGTCAGGCTGGCGCTTCGCCCACGATCCAGGTGGTCCGGAGCACTCGCGGATTCTGAACCTGCGATGTGACCCGGACTGCGCCCTAGTATCGTCGTGGCTGTTTGGGGTATGCCTGGAACGGCGTCCGGGGTTCCTGGCTCATCCAGCCACCCGCCAGGTCCAGTCGGGAGAGTGTCCTGAGCAGGTCAAAGGCCACCCAGCGCGTGGCCTGCGGGGGCGTGATGTCCCAGAGCCCATAGGGACCCTGGAGGCCGCGCACGAACGCCACGATGTCGGCTACCCGTGGGTCCTCCTGCGTGGCTCCGATGCGCCGGCAGAGGTCCAGAATCACTGCCAGGTCGAAGCGCCCGTAGAAGGTGAAGAAACCACGGGTGGGCGTCACGCCGATGAGCCGCGTGACCTCGTACCCGAGTGTGCTGGCCTCGCGGGTCTCGCGCCCCAGGAGTAGATCGAGCGCCCGCCGAGCCTTGGGACTGTGGCGCCACTTGGGGTGGTAGGCCAGGCAGAGCAGTGCGCCGGTTGTGTTGGAGCGGCACCCCCAGCGAGAGTGGGGCATCTTGCGATAGCCCGCCACACGACCCCGGGTGCCACCCGCGGCGATGCCCGTGGGCCAGGCGCCGTCGTCGAGCCGCTGCGCGAGGAGCCACTCGTAGGCTCTCTCGGCCCGCGGATCCTGCGCATATCCGACCATCGCCAGGGCGCGCAGCGGCAGCGCCGTCTGCAGCGGGGCCATTGTGTACCCCTCGTGACCCTCGATCTCGGGATTGCCGGTTGGCAACTCCCAGGCACCATCCTCGCGCTGCAAGGAGAAGAGGTAGCTCGCCCCATGCCGGACGGCGTCATCTTCCGGCCCGAACCCGAGATACCCGAGCCGCATCAGTGCGAGCGTCGTCAAACGCTGGGCGTCGCCAAACCAGGCCAACTCACCCTTGCGCCACGCGCCATCCGGCTCCTGTGCCGCAAGCAGCGGAGCCACAAGCGGGTCGTGCTCGCGCAGGGCGCGCAGCTCCACTACCTCGGGGTCATCCCCAGTCTTGCTCAGCAACTCCTGCAGCACCAGGACTCTTAAGCACGCCGACCGGTCAGCGAGGAGGAGGGGAATGAGAGAATCAGAGAATGAAAGAATCGAGAATCGAGAATCAAGAATCAGAGAATCGGAGAATCGAGAACCGGAGGCGGAGGCCCCCTCCGTCGATTCTCTATTCTCCGATTCTTTGATTCTGTCATTCTCCGATTCTCTCATTCCTGCAGCTCCTTCCGCAGATAGGGCGCTATCGGTGTGGTGCCTGCGGCAACCACCTCCGGTGTGCCCTGGGCGATAACGCGGCCACCATCGGGGCCGCCGCCGGGGCCGAACTCGGTGACCCAGTCGCAGGCTGCCAGGAGCAGCGTGTGGTGCTCGATCACAAAGGCGGAGTTCCCTGCCTCCACAAGCCGGTGCAGGACGCCGATCAGGCGCCCTACATCCTCAAGGTG
>JAFGNI010000280.1 GCA_016927095.1 Anaerolineae bacterium
CCCCTTTGTGTGTGGACCTGGTGGGATTCGAACCCACGACCCCCACAATGCCATTGTGATGCGCTCCCAGCTGCGCTACAGGCCCATGTCTTTCTCTTGTCAGGTTCAGGGATACGGTCCCTAAGTGGAGCTGAGGGGATTCGAACCCCTGACCCCTACAGTGCGATTGTAGTGCTCTCCCAGCTGAGCTACAGCCCCTCATCTCGCGACAGGGATTATACCATATCGGCCCAATCTGACAAGGGCGGGGCGATGCCGCACACGTTGTGCTGGAACCTTTGAGCTCTCCGCATCGAGCGAGTGCCCTGTCTTGGCGAAGAGCTCAAAGGTTTTTCTGCTAGATCGTCGCCGTGACCGGCAGCGTGAGCTGTCCTAGTTCCGGCGCGTTGACTGTCAGCTGGATCGTGTGTTCCCCCGCCTCAAGCTGACCGGGCACACGGATCTTGAGGATCGCGCCGTATGAGACGTAGAGCGAGGCATTCGACTCGCGCACCTTGCCCGCCAGCTCAACCGTGACGCCACCCACAGGGACGTCCTTGCCGTCGACGTTCAGCTTGGTGATGCCGCTGACCATGCCGGAATCGATCAGATTCTTGATCTCGAAGACGAAGCCGTTCTCCTCGTTTTTCAGGCTGCCCTGCACGTAGAGCTTCTGGAGCGCACCGGATGACATGCCGTAATACATTGTGACCTCCTATGGGTGAACGTAATCGGGTCTGCTTGAACGAACTGTGTCTAGACCACCTCGCCGAACTTACCGCTGAAGTGGCGGAAGAACCAGTAACCGAAGACAAGAATGACAATCGCTGTGAGCGCTGTCCGTGAGAGGAAGTCGACGGCGGTGAGCGTACCGTAGTAGAGGATATCCTGGTAGGTGTTGATGATCGAAGCCATAGGGTTGAGGCGGAAGATCCAGAGTTGGGGGTTGAACGTGATACCCAGCAGCGTGACCTGGGCGGGCAGCGATTTCACCGGGTAGATGACGGGTGTCAGGAAGAACCAGGCCTGTATCCCGACATCCATCAGCATGTGCGTGTCGCGATAGAAGACCTCGAGCGTCGAGAGGATGAGCACGATCCCAATGGCGAAGATGACCTCGATCAGGATGGGTATGGGCAGCAAAAGCACATAGGCGCTGGGCCAGATGCCGGAGAGCGCCGCCAGGATAAAGAAGACCGGCAGCGCGATCAGAAAGTTGACGAGAGCTGCAAGCACGATCGAGATTGGAAGCACCTCTCGGGGGAAATACACCTTCTTGATCAGGCTGGCATTGCCCACCACGCTAGGGATGCCCCCCATCACGGAGCCGACGAAGAAGTTCCAGGGCAACATCGCGCTCAGGAACAGGATGTGATAGTTGGGGATATCCTGGCGTTCGTAGAGAACGCCGAAGACAAAGGTGAAGATGAGCATCATCAGCAGTGGGTTCAGCCACGACCAAACGACGCCCAGCAGCGAGTTCTTGTACCGGACCTTCAGGTCGCGCGAGACCAGGTTATAGACCAGATTGCGGTACGTCCAGAGTTCTCTGAGCCACTGTCGCATAGGGTTGAAGGGCATTCTCACGCGGCGGCCACGTGGCGGGTTCTCGTGTCGTTCACGGGCGGGATTATAGCATCAGCGGGGATTGGTGCAAAGAAGGGGACTGGGGGTTGGTTGTCAGATTATAGGGACGACGCTCTCAGTGCCGGGGACCTTCTGAGGCTCCCCGGCACTTTCTGCAGCGGGGGATGCTCCGCGAAAGCAGTGACCGCGCTCCTAGGTGCCGGGGACTCGCCTCAGAAGGCGGCAGAAAGTCCCCGGCACCGAAGTGGGGCGCGTGGGCTATAATGGGCCTGTGAATCAACATGACGTCGTAGATCAGGCTATACGCTGGGGCACCCCAGTCCGCTGGGGCACCGTAGTCCGCTGGGGCACCCCAGTCCGCTGGGGCATGACCCTCGTCCTCCTCATCGCGGCGCTGCTCCGGTTCGCGGCGCTCCCTGAGCTCCCTGTGGGCCTGCACTATGACGAGGCGGCCAACCTGGTCCTCACGCGTCAGATCGTCGAGGGTGACTATCGCCCGTTGTTTATCCGGGCCTACACCGGCAAGGAGGTGCTCTTCTTCTACGCCGCTGCGCCGTGGGTCTGGATGGCTGGAGGTTCGGAGTGGGGACTCCGTCTGGCTGGGGCGGTGCTGGGCGTGGTCACGGTAGCGGCGACCTTCGCTGCGACTGGGGCGCTGCTAGCGCGACAGCGCGGCGGTCCGGCAATCGCGCTGATTGCTGCGGGCTGGATGGCGGTGGCCTTTCCGCATGTCTTGCTGAGCCGCTACGGTTTCAGGGCAATCTCGCAGCCGCTGCTACAGGCCCTGACAGTGGCCGCCCTATGGCGCGGGCTGCGCTGTCGCAGGATTGGATGGTCGCTGGCTGCCGGGGTCCTCCTCGGGCTTACCGGCTACACGTACCTGGCGGCGAGGCTCTTCCCGCTGCCGCTGGCTTTGGCGGGGGGCTGGCTGCTGGCTCGGTCGACGCCGCCTGAGCGGCGCTTCTATCTCTGGCGATTTGCCGTGGTCCTCGGGTGTGCCGGGATCACCTTCGCGCCGCTAGGGGCGTATTTCCTGCGTCACCCCGACGCATTCACCACGCGTATTTCGCAGGTCGCGGCGCCGAGCTGGGCCGAGGCCCTGCGGGGGATCGCCCTGTGCCTGCAGGCGCTGGTCGTGCCGGGCGCTGGCGATGCCTATATTCGCTTCAACGTGCCGGGTCTGGCGGTCATGGATCTCGCCTCCGCCTCGTTGGCGCTGGTGGGCGTGGGGGTTATGGTGTGGTCAGGCCCGGATGGGGCACCCCGGAGTGCTCGGCTCGATCGTCTCGGAGCAATGGGGCGCGTGTTTGTGTTACTGGTGATCTTTGTGATGCTCCTGCCCAGCGCGCTGGCTACGGGCGAGATCACGCCGAGCAACCTGCGGATGATTGGCATTTTCCCGTTTCTCTCCATGCTTCCCGCTTGGGGACTCTATGTTGTGTTGTCCGCTGCCGGCCACATCCGGGTTAGGCTGGCTCAAGTGCGCCAGGGACATCGCCTGCCGGTGGGCTTGGCCATCGCGTTCCTGATCGCGAGCGCGGGGCGCACGGCTGCGACCTATGCCCGGTGGGCCGGCTCCGATAGTCTGTTTCATGCGGCGGATGGGGAGATGGTGCTGGCAGCCGAGGCATTGGACGCGAGGGTCGAGGCCGCAGAGGACGCGGAGGCGCTGACGGTCTACATCGCCAGCGAGCACTACCGCCATCCGACCGTCGCGGCGCTGGCCGAATCCTATGGACAGGCAAAGTGGCTTACCGGGGGTGCCAGCCTGGTGCTTCCGCCGCTTGGGGATGCGGTGTATCTTGTCCCGGAGAGCCTCACGCCGCCGGCGCCGTGGCCTGAGGCCATGACCGGAGTGTGGACGACCCGCGTCTACGCCGGTCCCGGTGGGACGCCGGCGCTACGGGCGCACCGTCTGTCCGCGTCCGATGTCGCAAAGGTCCGCGACGCGTTGCTTGAGGCGACCGCGTCCGCTCCTGCTGACTTCGCGCACGTGGTCGTGGTCCACGACGCTCGCCCAATGTCCGCCTGCCGTGCAGGTGAGCCATGTACGGTGCTGGTTCTCTGGGAGCCCCTGGCGTCTTACCAGGCCCTGCAGCCTGTCGTGCGGCTGCTGCACGCGGAGACGGGAGAGTGGTCGCGGGCGATGGCGTTTCACTATCCGCCGGAGATGTGGACGCCGGGCGACTTGGTCCTCGACGCGCTGGTGCTCGATGTGCCTGATGCGACTCTCCCCACGGGCGGCTACCAGCTCGGGGTCAGCTTCTACGATCCAGATAGCGGCGAGACCCTGCCCAAGTTACAGGACGAGCTCTTCGCAGGCCTCGAGGCCCGGTTCCCGACCACGCCGGCAGGGTTTGAGCTTGGCCAGGTGGCGGCGCCGTTGGCCGAAGCGCGCGTACAGACGGCCTGTCCCATGATCTCGCGGGACCAGTCGGCATCACTGGGCACGCTGCGTCTGCTTGGGTGGACGGTCGCGCCGGCGGAGGCGCTTCTTCCCGGTAGCGCGATAGCCGTAGCGCTGTGCTGGCAGGCGGAGGAGGCCTCCCCCGCCTTTGATGCCGTGACGCTCTCCCTCATGGGGCCGGCTGCGGTGACGCTCTACTCGGGCGATCCGGCGAGCGGGTATAGCTTTGCACTCTGGCGTAAGGGCGAGGTGATCGAGAGCCGGTACGGGCTGCGCCTGCCACGGACGCTGTTACCCGGCGACTATACCCTCTGGGTGGGATTGGCCGGCGGTTCTGAAATAGCGCTTGCGTCGCTTACGGTGACGCCGCTGTTACGCAGTTTCGCGGTGCCCGAGATGGCGTCTGTGGCGGATATCGCCTTCACCGGTGGGACGGGAGAGGGTATCCGGCTGTTGGGATATGACCTGGAGCCGCTCATGCCCGGGCAGCCCTGGCGGGTGACGCTGGCCTGGCAGGCGATTGCGGAGATGAACGAGGACTATGTCGTGTTCCTGCACCTGCGTGGCGCTGAAGACGAAGCGTCCGTGGCCCAGGCGGATGCGATGCCCCTTGAGGGGAGCTATCCGACGTCGCTGTGGGTAGGGGGTGAGGTCGTGGTCGATCGCTATGAGCTGGCGTTACCCGCGGATCTGGCGCCAGGGGACTATACCCTCTACGTGGGGTTCTACACACCGGAAGGGGAGCGCCTGCTGGTGGAGGGCGAGTATCGGGCGCGCCTGGTGGAAGTGAGGGTCGCGCCTTAGGTGTAGACCTTTGAGCTCTTCCGTGAGCTCAAAGGTCTTCTGTAGAAGGGCCTACTCCCCTTCGCGCAGAACTTCGACCTCGTCTGCCGGATAGCGGAAGCGCTCGCGCTCCCGGCGTGGGCCGTCCGGCGGGATCTCGATGATGACATCACCCTTGAGGATGTCCAGATCGATGACCCGGCCGATGCCTTTGTCCGTTCTGACGCGCGCCTTGACGCGTGGAAGCTCCTTGGCCTCGTCCTTGTAGACCTGGTGCTCGTAGGCCAGACAGCAGCGGAGCCGGCCGCAC
>JAFGNI010000031.1 GCA_016927095.1 Anaerolineae bacterium
CCTGACAGGGGAGGGACGCGTTGCCTACTGAACGCGCTTGTTGATCTCCGCCAGCATTGCCTCCGCCTTTTCCTTCGTCAGGCCGAGCTGCGCTGCCTGCGGCATCGAAAGCGCCATGTTGAGGGTTAGCCCTTTGAGCATTCCCATCATCGGGTTTGTGGCGATGCCGGGCAGGTACTGGTCGAGGACTGCCTTTGCCTGCGGGTGATCCAGAAGCGTGCCGAGTGTCGTGTCCAGTGTGTAAGCCATAGCTTCCTCCTGTTTCTGCTGATGATCGTGATTGAGCCAGCATCCTGCTGATGCTGGTATTGCCTAAGCCGGTGCGTTGTCCGCTTCGGTCTCCTGCGCACTGTGCGCCATGCGGCCAGCGGTGCCGTGGTACAGCTCCCAGCCCTGACTGAGAATCACCACTTGAGAGGCAAGCAGCCACGCGAGGAGCAATCCGATAACGACGGTCGCAACGTCCAAGATACGGGGTAGATTGCCCTGCACATCGGCGAGCATGGATCTAAGGTCATCCATCGATGCCCTTGATTCGCCGACCATATCCTGATACTCGGTGAGGCTGCCCGAGATCAGAGACACGCTCTCCGACATCGTGTCGAGATTGGCTCGGATCAGATCCAGGTTGCTACCGGCCTTGTCAATACTGACGGAGATGTCCTCGAACTGCTCCGGCATAGTCGCGATGCTGGTGGAAAGCTCGCCCAGAGAGTCGGCAAGCGGTTTGTCCGGAGCATAGCTCCCTGTGGAAGCGGGCACCAAACCACCGATCAGCGGCGTCGCCCCCAGGACCGCGCGGAACGACTCGAAGGACTGGATCGCCACCTCCAACGATTGGGCCGCGGCCCCTGCCGCCTCAAGCGAATCCGTGGCTGCCCCGAGAGTCGCGGGCAAGGTCTCCCCCAGGAGACCGTTGACCTGGCTGATGACCGGCTGCGTATCTTCCACCGTGGTTGCCGTCGTGCCGAGCATCTCAGAGAGCGCGTCCAGGCTCCGGACAGTGGCCCCAAACGCCTGGTCAGTGGTTGCCAATGTCTCTTCACTGACGTCCACCGCACGCAAGAGCGTGGCAATCGTTGCATCCAGCGAAGCAGAAAGCGTGGGCTTCACCATAAAGAGCCCCACCAGCCCGGCTAAGCTGAGCAACAGACCGATGATCCCCGCAATCATCACGAATAGGCCCAACAAACGCCGCAAGATCGTCATTTTCGCTCCTTGAGATCGCCCAACTCAACAGTTGTGTCAGGCATTATACTCCCAACTGCCGTATACAAGCCAGCGGACCAGGGCTATCGCATTTGTAACTCCAGAAGGACCATTATGTCATTCCGAGCGAGTCCTACAATCATCCGTATCGACAAAACTTGGCAGCGAGGAATCTCGCGCCTCGAGCTCGGGCGTGCATCGGGGCGGGAGATTCTTCGCTGGCCTTGATCAGCAGCGTGGGTGATCAGTTGACCCGCTCAGAATGACATCTGCGGCTGACTTGAGGTGAAATGCCATAGCCCTAGCCAGTTTACGCGCCAAGTCGGAGGCATTTCAGACTGGGAGCGACACCAACGGCACCGGTCTCGAACGCCTCTGCCTCCGTCACGCACGGGGGCGGACGGCCGACACGGGAGGTGTCCGTATCCTGTGGGGCAGAGCCTGTGCAAGGACCACGCGCAGGTGGCGGCGACATCCTGTAGGGGCGAGGCATTGCGCGACGGGCTCCGCTGCCACACCTTCCCTCGAACGCGGACGCTGACTGCGACACTCACCCTCTGCGTCGCAATGCCTCGCCCTGTTCGTGGCGGATCCTGTCGCCGCGGGATCAACTGCGGGCGAGGCATTCCGTTCACGCGATGGGTCCTGTGCCGCGGTGCCACGTGCGTGGACGCCGGCACCTCCCGTAGAATTCGGGAATGCCTCGCCCCTACAAATCGACCTGGCGGCGTGACGGCGTCGCGTCCGAAATCGATGAAGGGGCATGGGCGATATGCCGTGTGCCCACTGGCAGACCGGCTATTGCCCCAGAGGTGAGAGACACCCCGCCAATGCCACGGCACAGGAGAGGGCCTCACCCCCGAGACTAGAAGACGATGGCGGTCAGGACTAGATTGGTCACTGTGGCCGCGATGAGGCTGGGCCAGATACTCTTCGTCCTCGCCGCAGCCCATCCACCGACGACGCCCACGGCAAGCCACAAGTAGATCACGATCCAGACAATGCCCTGAAGTGCGGGGAACAGCAGCATGACGATCAACTGTGGCACCGACAGAATCACAGCCTCGAGCACGATGGCCGACCAGAGCTTCATCCGGCGCAGCAGGAGCTGCAGCAACCACCCGTGGAAGAAGAGCTCCTCCGCGAAGAGCGTCACCAGACCACTGTAGAGCACAATGCCAATCCAACCCACGGCGCCGGGGAAACGGATGAGCCAGCCAAAAGTTGTGTCCGGGGTCGTGCCTGACACAGCTTCTCGGACCAAGTCACGATAGACGTGGGTCCAAGGCTCGAAGATCAGCATCAGTCCCCACCACACGGCCACGTTGACTGCCGTGGTGAGCAACAGCTCCCGCCCCGGCACGGATCGTATGCCCAGACGCCCGGCATCCTTGGTCATCAACAGGACGATCAGTGGCACGATCAGCCAAACGAAGGTGAAGAGCGGCAGTGTGCCCTGCAACAACACCGTGGCGACAACGCCGCCCACAAAGGCAGCGAGAATCCATCCCAGAGCGATGCCCTCCCAGATTCCCCATTTTGCACCAGTACGTTGCTGTGTGCTCACCGTCTGTGCCTCCTAGTACGCTATCAAGGTGACGAAGACGAGCCGAGGTGCCCGCGGGAAGACGGGCACCTCGGCTGGTCGCCGACCCTACCAATACTCGCAGGGTTCACTCCGTGAAGCCGAAAGACTGGATCATTGGCTCGTAGACTGCCACGATGTCCTCGTGGCCCGCTGCCCGGTCCGGCCAACCCGACACGCACTCGGTGAAGATGACGCGGACGTCTGGACTGGAAGGGCTGCGGAAACCATATTGCACCATCGTGAACTCGCCGAATTCGTGCAGGTACTTTGTGTAGACGACCCCGTCGTCTCGGACGATCTCCTCTTCCGAGGTCGCGGGGATGAACTCCATCGCGAACGCTTCATCATCGAGGTTGTAGACGTCCATCTGGAGGACCACGAAGTCCTCCTCCCAACCCTCTGGCCAGAAGAGGACCAGCCGGTCCATCTTGCCCGCCGGCGGCTTGTTCGGGTCATCGAGATCGACATCCTCAATCGTCCAGCCGGCAGGATACTGTACCTGGAAATGCCAGGTGTCATCGACGAGAACGGGCCAATCGGGCACGATCTCCCGTGGGCCGCCAGCCGCTGTCTGATCATCGACCGCCTCTGGTACCACATCATCTGAGACCGGGCTCGCATCACCATCCATATCGCAGACCACGTCCGTGATCTGCCAGCTCTGACCCTCGGCGACGAGCACGACCGTGAAGGCATGGCCGGGGAAGCTTGTGCTCACCGCCACCTCCGCTGTATCGCCGCTGATCGTGATCATGCCGGCATCGATCGCGTCCGGGCGATCCCGGGCGCACAAGAAGGGATCATACGCACCCTGATCGAAGCTCGCCAGGCGGTCCTGCACAGCCTCTGCGAAATCAAGACTGACAACGGGATGGTCGCGGTAGGCGCCGTCGACCAGGACGTTGCCCTCGTAGCCTAGGTACCACTGGTAGAAGCCGGAGACCACCTCACCTGGATCCTCCCGTTCGGGTCCGGGTGTGGGTGGCGGCGCCACATCCTCCTGCTGCTCGGCTACCGGTTCGGGCGGCTGGGCCGCGGGCGTGGCTGTCGGGGGCGCAACGTCAGCTGTCGCAGAGGCACAGGCGACCAGAGAAACGATGAACCCCAAGCCGATCATGATCAACATCAACTGGCGAATCCTGTGTGCCATCTCATCCTCCTCATCAATAGATAGGGCGAACTTCATCCTGTCTATACACTACCACCGGGCGCCCGCTGCCACATCCTGCCTGGGCGGGATTCGGCACTCCAACATTGGTGTGGTTGGGGCATCCATCTGAAGGGTGAGAGCAACCTGTCCATGTGACCAGGTACAACGGGGAAAGAGGGGCACGCACACCGCCATTCATGAAGTTGCGTCGAGATAGCGATCGAGCCCACATGCTTACCGGTAGACTGCGGATAGCAGGCGTCCGATCAGCGGAGATTGGGACAACCGGCGGATGTCGGCGACGGTAGCTTCCTTGCCGGTGACAATCGCCTCGGCGACGCGGAGGCCACTCTGGATCGCGGGCGCAATGCCCTCACCCATGTCTGTGGTTGCGAGCCCCGCGGCATCGCCAGCGACAAAGGCATGGTCAAGCTGGACGCGCGCACGGCGATGTCGCCGCTCGGGCTGGCGCAGGTAGTAGGCGTGGCCTGCAGGGCGATAATCGTGATTCTCGACCAATCCCAATTGGCTCAGCCGGGATGTCAGCAGATCCCAGTGTCGCTGGATCGTGTCACCTCGGGCCTGGAGCTTCGCAAGGGCACCGCCGACACCGACGTTGGCGTAACCGCCTTCCTTGGGAACGTACCAAGCGTATCCTGGCAGCCCGTCCTCGAAGAACCAGAGATGGCAGGTGCGAGCGCGGGCATCATCGGCAATTCGATAGGCGAACTCCTCTTCTTGGGTTACGATCAGGGCCTCGCGAAGACGGGGATTCACATCGTCGAAGAGGGTCCGGGCAACCGGACAGTTCGTCCCGCCGGCCCCGACGAGGTATCGCCCGAAGAAGCGCCCATCCACCATATAGCCGCCGTCGCGGCGGACAATCTCACGCACATGGTGCGTGTGGACCGGCACCGCAGCTCGCCGGAGAAGGAAATCGTCAAACTCGACACGGCGGATCGCCATCTGGTGAGAGGGCAGCCTCAACCGGATGCCACGCAGGGAGAGGCGCAAGCCGGTCAAATGGGTGATTGCATAGGGGTAGTCCGCCTCGTCCAGCGAGAGGTCCCGGAACACATCGGGCGTCACCCAGCCGGCACAGAGCTTCACCCGAGGAAAGGGCACCCGATCCACAACCAAGCAGTCGATGCCCTGCCGACGGAGAGCCCACGCGCAGGCAGCGCCCGCGGGTCCTCCGCCGACAATCACGACGTCGGTCCGGATCATCGGCAACGCCTAGCTGTAGCGGCACGCAGGCTGCGGCGTGCCTGGGCGGGTCATCACCACCTGCCAGAGCTGCTGCGCGCGCGCCCGAAA
>JAFGNI010000281.1 GCA_016927095.1 Anaerolineae bacterium
GCTGGTTGAGGCATACGAAAGCGGTCGCTTTATCCGGTTGATGAAATGGTTGCATCGGCATCTTCGGAGATCTGCGTGAGATTCATGTTCTTGAGATACCTGAGAAGGCCAAGTCTGACGCGGCTAGGTAGACTTACGGAACCGCCATGGTCTTTGACCCCGGCGCCTGCGCCGCTATACTAGGTGCCCGCTATGGCTTTTGTTGCGATCCTACGCATCCCTATGATGGCTTGTTTGGCTTTCCTGCTCCCTGGCTATCTGGCGCAGGAGGTCGTTTTTTCTCGCAAGCCTAAGTACGCTGCTGCCTCCCGGTGGGAGGTCTTGCTCGGCGCTGTGCTGGCAAGCACGCTATGGACTGGTGGCTTGGCGGTCTTGTTGCTCCAGTTCGGTTGGTTCTCCTTCAGTCTACTGATGGCCTGCAATGTCGGGGTCGTGGCCGTGTCTGCGGGGCTGGCGATCGTGCTTCACGTGCCCCTCTGGGGCAGGGCGAAACGTCCGTCGACAGCCGATTGGTTGTTGCTGCTGGCCCTTGTCGGTATAGCCGCAGTCTATCTGCGTCCCCATGAGTTCGTGACAGGTGGTGCGGACGCCGGCGTCTATGTGAATCTAGGCGAGACCATATCCACCACGGGCGGGTGGCTCCTCAAAGAAGAGCTGATTGCGCACCTGCCGGAAGCTCTATACCCCGCGTTCTTTCGCCAGCAACCTCCAGCTGCCTCGACGCGGTTTCTGAAGTTTCCGGGCTTCTACCTGACAAATCCCTCCGCAGGAGAGATCACGCCGCAGTTCTATCCTCTGCATCCCACCTGGCTAGCTATATTCAACGCAGCAGGTGGGCTCCGATTCAGCCTTCTGGCTACGCCCGTGTGGGGAATACTGGCAGGGACCGCCGTAGCTGCGGTGGCCCACCAGCTTTTCGGTGCTCGAAGTGGTCGGTTGAGCCTGTTTCTGCTCTCCTTCACCGCTACCCAAGTGTGGTTTGCTCGTTACCCTACGTCGGAGATGCTCACGCAGTTCCTGTTGTTCGGCGGCATGTGGGCTCTGATTCGGTATCTGCGGACGGGCTCGCCTTGGTATGCTGCTCTGGCGGGCTCGGCGCTGGGCGAAGTCATGTTGGTGCGAGTCGACCTCTATTTCTTGCTCGCGCTCCCCATAGCCCTGGGGGTCTGGCGTCTGCTTGCCGGGCGTCTCACGCGGCGCGATCTCATCCTTCCTGGCCTGATGGGTGTTCATCTCGTGCAGTCGCTTGTGTTCGCGTGGACGCGCTCGCGACCGTATGTGGTATCCGTCTTTGGCCCGTATGTCACCCGAGCCTCCCGCGTTCCTCCAGTCGTGCTCGTTGCTTTCCTGGTTGTGGCGCTCTCTTCGGTAGCTCTTGTGATCTATCACCTGCGTTGGCGGCGCCGGAACCCGCTTAATCAGGCGGAGAAGCTGGCGCGAATCTGGGACTACTCTATGCGAGTGCTGGCGGTCATCGTGGTCCTGGCTGCCTTCTATGCCTACTTCGTTCGTCCAAGATTGGCCGATCCCGGTGTCAGTTGGTACTACTGGTATGGCGATCAAGAGATCGCCAACGTTGAGCCCTACAATATGGTGCGATTAGGTTGGTACCTAACGCCTCTCGGGCTGGCGCTGGGAACGCTCGGCGCATACTTGGCCCTGAAGGGGGGCGTCACGGTCGATCGGGCGGTTCTGATGGGAATCGGGCTCTTCTTCACGGTGCTTTTCGTCCAGAGCAGCCGCAATAACCCGCATCATATCTACGTGATGCGCCGCTATGTGCCAGCTGTGATACCGTTCTTGATCATGATGATGGCCTATGCGATAGACCGGCTGTGGTCTGTTCCAGGCCGTGTTCGATTCCTGGGTCCGGCGACAGGTGTGGTGCTGAGTGTTTGGCTGGTGCTGAGTGCACGCTTGGAGTTCAGCCACATTGAGTACGAGGGGTTCCTAGCCCAGATCACGCCGCAGATCGAGGCGCTGGGTGAATCTGCCGTCATCCTCTTCAACGACGACTTGCCGGTCAGTGCGGGCGCCATCTTGGGCACCCCGCTGGACTATTTGTATGGTCACACGGTTTTTGACCTTCAGGAGGAGTTCGTCGATCCAGAGGTGCTCGCCGCACAGGTGGCGGTGTGGCAGTCGCAAGGCCTGCGAGTGTTGCTGGCTGAGGGCTCTCACGCGGTGCCAGACCTATTGCCGACGGTTGATCGAGAGCCATTCCTTGACTTCTCTGCGACCTATCCGATTCTTGAGGTCTCTTACGAGCACAAGCCCCGTGAGATCTGGAACCAGACGATGGAAGTCCGTTTCTTTGAGGTGACTGGGGTTCACTAGTGCGCATCCTCCACATCATCCAGCGGTACTGGCCCATCCGCGGGGGCGCCGAGATTCACCTCGACGCCTTCTCGACGCGCCTCGCCGCTGACGGGCACACGGTCACCGTGGCCACGTCCGATGCTAAGGATTTCGAGCTCTTTTGGCACCCTGGCGCCGGGCGTTTCGACGCGTCCGAGGCTTGGCACGATGGCGTACGCATCCTGCGCTTCCCTGTGGGCCACGTCCCAGTTGCGCAGCTAGCCTACCCGGCGATTCGCCGTCTCCTTTGGCTCTTGTCAGCTATCAAGCCTGTGCCGGTGCCGATTCTATCTCGCCTCGCGCGCTGGACGCCTTGGATGCCCGACCTGTGGCGCTGGCTTCGCGAAACCGATGAGTCGTTCGACCTTGTCGCCGCCATGACGATCACGTTTGAGCCGCTTCTAGAGGCCGGTCTGCGCTTCGCGCGCCGTCGTGGTGTCCCGTTTGTGCTCTATCCGTTGACGCACCTCGGCGCCGGTCCGGAGCCTGGCATTGACGCTCTGAGTCGTTTCTACACGATGCGGCATCAGGTGGATCTGGTCAGGCGTAGCGATGCTGTGGTCGCGCAGACACCGGCTGAGCGCGACTTCTATGTGGCGCGCGGGGTAGATCCCACCAAGATCCACATCGTAGGACCGGGCTTTGAGCCCGACGAGGTTATCGGTGGCGATGGCAGCCGGTTCCGGGCGCGCCATGGCCTCGAGGGCCCCATCGTCTTCATGCTGACCAAGATGTCCTATGACAAAGGCGTGCCACACACCATTGAGGCGATGGCGCAGCTCTGGGCTACGGGTTCCCAAGCGCACTTGGTCCTGGCCGGCGATGTACTGGATACTTTCGGGGCATTCTACGATCGCCTGCCGGATCAGACACGAGCGCGTATCACGCTGCTTGGCACCGTCTCTGACGAGGAGAAGCGTGATCTGTTGGCTGCGGGCGACATCCTCGTGATGCCCTCTCGCACGGACTCCTTCGGCATTGTCTACCTCGAGGCGTGGGCCTATGGCACACCGGTCATTGGTGCCCGCACCTGGGGCGTGATGGATGTCATCGATGACGGCGTGGACGGCCTATTGGTGCCGTTTGCTGATCCTCCGGCGCTCGCAGAGGCTATCGGCTACCTGCTCGACAACGCTGATCAGGCGCAGCGGATGGGCGAGCGCGGCAAGGCCAAAGCCTTGACGCAGCACACGTGGGATCACAAGTACCCCGGCATTCGTGACCTCTATCTTCGCCTGGTGGCTGCGCAGACATGAGGTTGCTCTACGTCGTTCATCAGTTCTTGCCCGACTTCGTCGGTGGCACGGAGTTGGACACGTGGGAGGTGGCGACGCGGATGCGCGACCGGGGCCACGACGTCACGATTTTGCATCGGGCGCCTGGTGACGGTGGTTTGGTGCAGACCTCACGGGAGGGCATCCCCGTCTACAGGATGGAGGTCGGGCCCATGATGCCGAGGTCGCTTTTTTCGGCGACGTTCGGGCACCGGGCGCTAACCCGTCATTTCCGTGGCGTGTTCGCTGAGACGAAGCCGGATCTTGTGCACTTCCAGCATCTGCGCGGACTGCCCGCCGGGTTGCCGGGGTGGGTTAAGGCGCAGGGCGCGCCTGCGGTGATCTCGTTGCGGGACTTCTGGTTCATCTGTCCCAATGCCCAGCTCATCGACTACGTCACCGGTGAGCTGTGCACCACGCCCGGTGAGCCGGTGCACTGTGCCCGTTGCGCCCTCGTGCGCGCCGGTCTCCGGTCGGCGCTCGTCGCGGCGCCGCTACTGGCGCCGGTGATGGCGGCGCGCAACCGGATCCTCCGGCGCGTGATAACTGAGGCCGATGTGCTGCTCGTCTACTCCGAGTTCGTGCGCGTTTGGTTCGCCTCGCAGGGTGCACCGGATGACCGGCTCCATTTTGTGCCGCGAGGCATTCCACGACCCGAGCCCCTGCCAGCGCGGCAGCGGGAGGCCCACGGGCCCGTCCGCTTCGTCTATGTCGGCGGTCTGGCATGGCAGAAGGGCGTCCACACGGTCATCGCGGCCTTCAACGACCTACCCGGTGATGCAGAGTTGGTCGTGGCAGGGGACGAGTCGAAATACCCGGCCTACGTCAGGGATCTTCGAGCCCTGGCAACGCATCCGGGGATCCGCTTTGTGGGACGACTGGACCGCCCGGCGGTCTGGCAGGCGCTGGCGGATGCCGACGCTGTGCTGGTTCCGTCGCTTTGGTACGAGACCTTCTCTATGCTGGTTCGAGAGGCGTTTGCGATGGGCCTGCCGGTTCTCGCGTCAGACCATGGCGTGCTGGCTGATGCCGTCACGGACGGGGTAGACGGACTGCTGGTGCCACCTGGTGACGTGCCAGCGTGGCGCGCGGCTCTGCTACGCTATGTCGAGTCCAGCGACCTCCGTGCGCGGCTAAAGGCCGGTGTACAGCCACCGCTGACGATGGCTGAGTACGTTGACAACCTGGAGGCCGAGTACACGCAGGCTTTGGCAGCGTAGGCTGTCGATATGGCTATCTAGCCAGACTGGCAGCGACCGTCGTAGCCAACACGTGTCCCAGATACTGCCCCGTGCAGCTCGTCGGACACGTCGCCACGGCCTCGGGCGTGCCTTGCGCGATGATGTGGCCGCCGGCGTCGCCGCCCTCCGGCCCCAGGTCGATGATCCAGTCGGCGGTCTTGATCACATCCATGTTATGCTCCACCACAACCACCGTGTTCCCGGCGTCGGTCAGCCGGTGCAGCACGTCCAGCAGCTTCTGGATGTCCGCGAAGTGCAGCCCGGTGGTCGGCTCATCCAGGATGTAGAGCGTGCGCCCCGTCGCTACCCGGCTCAGCTCCTTCGCCAGTTTGATCCGCTGCGCCTCGCCGCCGCTCAACGTCGTCGCGCTCTGGCCCAGCTTCAGGTAGTCCAGGCCAACGTCGTGCAGCGTCTGTAGCTTCCGCGCGATCTTCGGGTGCGCCTCGAAGAAGACCAGCGCCTCCTGCACGTCCATATCCAGCACGTCGGCGATCGACTTGCCCTTGAACGTGATTTGTCGGGTCTCGCGGTTGTAGCGCGTCCCATCGCACTCCTTGCACGTCACCCAGACGTCGGGCAGGAAGTGCATCTTGACGCGCTTCTTGCCGTGTCCCTTGCACGCCTCACACCGGCCGCCCTTGACGTTGAAGCTGAACCGCCCCGCGGCATAACCTCGCATCTTCGCCTCCGGCGTGGCGGCGAAGACGTCACGGATCTCGTTGAAGAGCCCGATATACGTCGCCGGGTTCGAGCGCGGCGTGCGCCCGATGGGATCCTGCGTGATCATGATGACCTTGTCCAGGTGCTCGAGGCCATCGATTGTCTGGTAGGGACCGGGGCGAGCGTCGGCGCGGTTGAGTGTGCGCGCCAGCGCAGGATGGAGTGTCTCGGCGACCAGGCTGCTCTTCCCGCTCCCGCTCACGCCGGTCACACAGATCATCAGCCCCAGGGGGAAGCGTGCGTCGATCTCCTTCAGGTTGTGCAGCGTGGCTCCGTGCAGCGTCAAGCTGCCGTTTGCGGGCTTCCGCCGTATCTCGCTGGGGTTCACGACCTCGCGCGCACCGCTCAGATACTGCCCCGTCAATGAGTCCGGATTCCTCTTGATGTCCGCTGGCGTTCCGGCTGCGACCACCTCTCCGCCCAGGATGCCGGCCCCGGGCCCCAAGTCGATGATCCAGTCGGCAGTCTCCATCGTCTCAGCGTCGTGCTCGACCACCAGCACGGTGTTGCCCATATCCCGCAACGCCACCAGCGTATCGAGCAACGAGCGGTTGTCCCGGGCGTGCAGACCGATCGACGGCTCGTCCAGGATGTAGAGCACGCCTACCAGACCGCAGCCGATCTGGCTCGCCAGCCGGATGCGCTGCGACTCGCCCCCTGATAGGGTGGGGGCGGAGCGGTCCAGCGTCAGGTAGTGCAGACCGACGTTGAGCATGAAC
>JAFGNI010000282.1 GCA_016927095.1 Anaerolineae bacterium
CCTGCTTCCGGGCTGGTGAACAAGATCAGTTTACCGTGGGCAGTGGGAGTGCCCCAGATTCCTTCAGCGACGTAGCGCTGATTCAGGTGCCGTACGAAGTCGGCCTTAGCATAATGGTTGCAACTCTCTAAGAACGTTCGTCCGTCGCCCAAGATGATCCGGTTTCTACACGAGGTTCTCAGTTGTCTTAACAGGGTGTGCTCAAAGAAGGCCAGGTCTGTGCCGTACGTGAGGATGAGCAGGTTGTGCCAGGGACCTCCAAAGGCTTCGGGGAGACGCAGCTCGTTCAAGGCAGATCTCCTTTTCTTAGCAACGTAGCGCCTGTGTCAGTCAGAGCGTGTGCCGGGTTGGAGAAGTCTCCGCAGAGCCCGAGTTCATAGACCGTGGTGCTGATAGCATCAAAGCGTGAATCCTGGAATCCCAGGGGATTATAGTGACTATAGAATCTCAGCCGACTTCCTTCTCGCTGGAACCGGAAGGTGTTGTCAGGCAGTTTGGATGTCGCAACAAGCTGATGTTGCAGGATGACATACTCGGCATAGATCCATCGTGTGAAGTCACCTAGTGAGTAGCTTCCGGAGGACAACCTATGCTGAAGTGCGGAAATAAAGGCGTCGACACTCAGCCGACCATCCGATCCCATGTGCGAGATCTCCCATGTCGGATCATCTCGTATCTCATCTGACTCCAACCTCAGATATACCAGGAGTAGGATGATCATCATTCCGGCAACATACGCTTCAGAGTACAACCATTCTTTCTCGTCGCGCACAAGTTGTACCAATTTGTGTTCCTGCACCCGCACGGAAACATCCCACCCACCAGCCAGTGAAGGTTGCGCAAGACCGGCTACATCACTAACCCAGGCAATGAGACTTCTGAGATCTGAGTCCGCCGTAATGCCGGGATACGGCAGATCGAGGCGGGCGGCTAACTGGTTGTAGTCCAGCGCACCACTCACCTCCTGCCAGAAGTCCTCAAGGTCAATCGGGTGCGCATCTCCTTTTCTGTCGAGGCCCCATTCACAGAGGTAGACCCATAGGGCATTCAGGGCAAATGCGTAGTACTCCCGTGCTTGGTAGAGCCGCCACCTTCGGTAAGTGTCCTCTATTCCTGCTCGAGGTCGATAGGAAGCGCCGTTGTCCGCTGCCTGGAAGTAGATCAGCTGCCTAAAAACATCCGAGTCGACAGCGTATCCGTCGGTCTGTTCCGCAAGATCAAGGAACATCCTTAACGTATTGCGGCGGGGCTCCGATCCACTGCCACCATTCAGAAAGATGTCCAGAAGGAGCCTATTGTCAGGACTGCTGGGGGCTTTGAGCTGACATAGACACGCTTGGTGGATGTATTCCAGCACCACGTCATAGGGAACCAGCGCCTTATCTAGGTCAAAGTAGCGACGATAGTACTCGGTACTCTTTACTGCCTGCCGAAACGCTGCCGCTAGCTTCTTGCCGTCTTCGCTTGGGACATCGACAGGATACGGGTAACCGACACCACCGGGGTATATGAGACCAAGTTCGCCAATGACCGAACGGTAGTAGAGCCCGTAACCACCCAAAGGGCTCTTGATGTAGTTCGTGGTCGTGTCGTAGTAGTCTCGCTTCTCACCTGCCAAAGGTCCGGTCTTGCGCCCTCCGACAATGCCACGTACCTCTCCATGTTCTGGTTGCTCGCACAGATTCGCACCCAACGAGAAGATAAAGGCGCGCGGCCGGTAGAAGGCGGTCCAAGCCTCGTCACTTCGTGGGAGATCTCGGCGCCAGAACTCATCCAGGAGAAACGTGTAGAAGCTATGATACCGCGGATGAGAAGTAAGCACGTTGATGCCGGGCGACAGCGAGGGCAAGATCTGATCGGAAGACACGCTTCCCAGCCCAAGGTGGTCGCGTCCCGTCGTCGCCTCGTACATCCGCACAATCCACTGTGGCTTTGCGGTTGTTACCATCACTCACCTCGCTGACCCAACACCTCGTCCCACCGCCACCATCTCCAGATCCAACCCCTGCCGCGTCACGGCGAAGCGCGGGGAGCGACGTACCTCGCCCAGGAACGACGCGAGGTCGAACGGGAAAAGGTAGGGAAGCTGGACGAGCGCCTGGAGTGGGATGACGTCAGATCCGTGCGCGACGAGTGCAGCGTGCAGCAACCACAGCGCTAGCGCCTGATTCTCTGGCCTAACGGCCTCCGCGAGCCGGTAAGCCCCTGGCGCGAGCCCGTTATGCAGCTCATCCCACTCATAAACAGTCCGCACCACGCGCTGAACGGCACGCTCCAGCGTCGTGCGCTGACCCCAGCCCTCGACCATGCGCCGCTGCACCTGTGCCATCGTAAACACGTCCTGCAGCCGTCCAAGGGTCCCCATCGTTGCGGCCACGTCGCGGAAGAAGGGGTAAGCCAGCAAGGCCATGCCCCAGTGGACGATCACCCGTGCATCGGGCGCAATGTGCTCCATCAGGTCTAGGGCTTCTGCACGCAGCATCTCGTGCTCTGGCGGCACATTGACCCAGATCCGGAGCAGCACGGTCATCGTCTTGCTCTGCGCTTCCATGCCTTCGATGTCTCGCGCCAGCTTAGTACGCAGTTCCTCCAGGACCTTGTCCGGTGTTAGCCTTTGCTGCACTAAGGCAACAACAGCGTCCAGCCACGCGAGCTGGACCTTGCGGTCAAACCCGATCATCTTGTTCATAGTTTGTCGCCCCGCGTGATCTCGACAAACGGGACGATCACTTCCTCAATGGCAATGCCGCCGTGGCAGACCGCCTGCTCCCCAACGTTCACGAACGCGTCTAGCTTGGGCGCGAGCAACACCGCGAGATCTGCCGGCAGACCGACATTGGACCACTCCATCGCTGTAGGTGCCTGCTGCTTGCCGAGCGCCATAAAGGCGGGATCGGTGTAGATACGCGCGCGCTCGCCCCGTGTCTCGACCAGCACGCCCTCACTGGGACGCCCGATGCCCCGGGCTGCCACATTGCCGTGGTCAGATGTCAAACATACGTTAAAGCCGTTATCCATAAGCTCTTTCATCATCTCCGTTAAGTAACGGTAGCGGGTGAGCCAGAGCCGCACCTGCTGGTGCATCCCGCTCGTGCCCAACTGCATACCGTGCATTACATTGTCCACTGTGTTAACTACCAATCCTACGACTCGAATCCTCGGATCGCGAACTAGGCTTCTCAGTTCCGTCTCCAGTCCGGTCGTGTCGTTAACACCTGAGCCTGCGTCTGCTTCTACGGCTTTGGTCCCCAAGTTGCGGAGATAGCCGATGTTGGCGGGCTGGAGCCCCCGGTCGCTCCAGAAGCGTGTCCAGTGGGCTGCGTCCTGCGCCGTCTTGGTCCACGAGCCCGGGAACAGCTTCGGCGGGTTCCCGGCGAAGAGCGCCTGTCTCGAGATGGGCGTCAGCGTCGGTACCCAGGCGAAGGTTGCGCTCTCGTCCACGTGCCACGCCACAGCCTCCTCTGTCCATACACTGCGTATGACCTGCCATTGGTCGAGCGCCAGGCCATCGACCACGACCAACGCGTAACGTCCCTTCGGGTCCTGGTTGTGGCGCGAGGCCATCCAGTGCGGTACGTGGTGCACCATCGCGGGCTTGGGCAGGTAGGGAAGACTGTGAAGGGTATGATAGCGCAAGCGCATCCAGTCCGCAAATCGCGACTCGATCTCCAGGTGTGTTCGGTGGTATTGATCTCGCATCCCTTCGGCCATGGCATCGGCCAAGTTGTGGTACAGGACGGTCAGGTCGGCCCACCGTTCAGCCACATGCAACCAAGCGTGATGCGTGGCTGTATTGCTCGGGATGTCGTTCGCGAGTCGGTCGATCAAGCCTGTGAAGCGGCGGAGGCGATGCTGTGCAGCATCGAACTGGACCCCGATCTGTCGCCAGCCGCCTACGTTCCATGTGTAGGGCACCTGGAGCGGACGGAGCTTGCCATCGAGAAAGAGGGTGGCAATGTGTGCACGGACATCGGGTTCGGTAAAAGGCACGGTAGTTTCCATCACATAGGAGACACCGGGTTCTTGGTCAAGCACGCCGGCTGGCTGAAGAGCGGCGAGGTACCCGTACCACTGCTCTTGGAGGAAGGCAAGAAAGGCGTTGGCGTCGTGCAGCCACGTCTCGACGTCCCAGCCTACCGGATACCGCTCAGGGCGCAGCATGGCGAGCAACGCTACTCGGATGCGGGGCGGTAGTGCGCCACCGTTGCTGTGGCGGGCAAGCAGCAGCTTGAGCAGTCCCACGGGTGTCGCCGCAGCGTCAGGATCTATGCCATACGCGTGGCGAAGCACGAATCGCGCGGTGGCTTGGTCGCCCATATCTGGCCCTGCATAGTGCTGGCACGCCTCGTAGATCGGCTGAAGGTAGCCCAGTTCCAGTTCCTTGAGAACCGGATAGCTCAGCTTGGGGAACAGCTCGGGCAGTCCGAATGCCAGCAAGCGCCCGCACTGTAGCAGGTCGTAGGGCAAGGCACGCAGGCTGACCTCGGGTGAGCGCAGGATTACGACCAGGTCGGTACCGCGCCCTTCGTCCCAGTGGCGACGATAGCCCGACTCGTGAGTGTAGCGAAAGCTGACAGGGTCGTCGAAAGTGAGCAGATCGAAGCCTCGCTGCCGGATCGTGAACAACACGTGCTCGTCCAGCATCAGCCCGTCAGGATCCGCCACGAGGGTGAGCTTATGAACGGGCGCAGTGAAGTGCTGCAGGATCGTGTTTTGCCAAGTTGTCATCGACGTCCCTCTTCTCAACCTGCAACTTCAGTGTGCTGCCAGCTTGGACTTCGTCTCCTCGGGAAGCGTCTCGGGCGCCAGTACGATCAGGTGGTTGCACGCGCGCGAGCAGCCCACGTAGAGGAGCGATTCCATATTGCGCATCCCGGCCTCGATCTCCGCCAGGATGACTATCGGACTTTCCAGCCCTTTGAAGGCATACACGGTCGAGCAGAAGATCTCGTTGCTGCCGGCGACCCACTGGTCCGTGATGTGGAAGTTCCCCACCGGACCCAGCTTCCATAACCAACTATGCTGCTGCGCTTTCGGCGTCAGGATGACGATGTCCTCGGCCCAAATCTCCTCCTTGGTAACCAGCCGATGGAGGGTACGGCTCAGCAGCCGTTTCAGGCTTGCTTGATTGCTATAGGTGTGCAGTTCCACCGCTCGCCCTTTCGGCCCCTGACTGGTCGGCATTTGATCCGACCGGTAGAACTGCATGACGATCTCGTGGATGGCCTGCGTGTTTCGGCAATTGCGCGTCAGGGAGAAGGGAGCCAGCTCCAGAGGCACACTTTCCTTGGAGCGGTAGATTGTCTGGTTGTCGTCGAAGAACACGTAGAAGATACCGGCGTCCGGCTGGCGCAAGAGGCACTGTAGTGGAATCCACCAGTTGTCTCGGAAGTCCTGTCCTTCGTCCACAATGATGGCGTCGAACTGCGGGCCCAGGATGTCTGTGGCTTCCATCATCTGCTCTGGCAGAATATCGTTGAAGTACTCGGAAGTGTACGGCCCGGTGGTGATGCCCGCCTTGTGAACAAACTCATCGGCAAAGCGGTGGAAGTGTGCGATTTGCAGGTTGCGGTGGGGGTTCTCCGCCACGAGATACTCAGCCAGGGCTTTGTTGAAACAAGTGAGCAGCACATCGAATCCCTGGTCGGCCAGGCGCCGGGCTTTCTCATAGGCCAGGGTGGTTTTGCCGGACCCGGCACAGCCGCTGATCGCCGCTCGCCGCTGGCGGGCGAGGAAGTCGAGCATAGCGAACTGCTGTTCGGTGAGGCGAACCATTTCCCGGTGCTCCTCCTCGATTTCCACCGACAATGAGAGGTGGAGGTCCCAAGTCGGACTCAGGAGCGCGACCAACTCCTCAACGCCATAGCGACCCAGCGGGGCATCATCCGGTCTCTGTCCGCGGAGGTACGCGGTCGCCCGGTTGACCCACGCATGGACATCGGCGATGTCCGAGGCGTCCAGGATCAACTCCCGTGGCGCGTCCAATCGCAGATCGTCCTTGATCACCACGTCAGGAAAGGCGACGGCGTAGCCGATGGTTGTCCAGCGGTTGCTCCAGTAGGGTTGCTCCTTCAGTTTTTCCAGTAGGCTGTACTTGGCCGTGCGACCCTGCTGGAAGGGGTCCTTGATCTCGAACTGGTTGCTGTACCATTGGCCGCGTTGCCCATCGTAGTGAATTCCGCCGCCCTTGACCTCGATGATGAGGATGCCGGTATCGGAATGCGCTAGACAGAAATCAGCCTCACCATCGCGCACGCCGCCAGTGGTGTCGCGCACCTGCCACGCGACGGAGTGGAAGACGGCGAAATCGTTTGGCAGTTGGTCTCTGAAGGCTTCGTAGAGCCTGATCTCAGCCCGGCTGCGCGTGTCCGGATTGATGGGGTCTGGGTACATATGTGCCATAGATCTGTCCTTTATCTGGGCAGCTGACCGGATGCGGTGAGCAGCCCAAAGAGGAAGTCTCGGGCTAGTCCACGCCTCAGCTGGTCGTGGAAGTACTGGTTGCGGTAGTTCCTCAAACACTCGTAACAACTTGTCTCTTCGCCGCACTCGCAGCTCTTTACCCGATTGTACGCAGCACGAAAGACGTCGGGTAGTTCTGTCGCTACGCGCCGGACGTGGCCAGCACCCCCCGGCACGTTGTCATAGAGTAGCAGGGCTGGCGCCAAACCCGTAGTGTAGGGATACAGGGTGCCGTCGAGATCATCACGTCGGATGCCCAAAGCTTCGCTGGCGCCCTCAAGCAGCGCATAGAGTACCGAGAGCCAGAGATCGTAATCACCGCTTGCGGCCAGCAGACCCTCCATGCGAAATTCTAACACGTCGGTGAGGAACTCGTGCCCGAGATGCCAGTTCTGTGTGTAGCCCCCGCAGTCCTTGCCCGTTCTTGGATTCTTGTGGGGTTCAGGTTTTTTGCTTCTACGCTTCCCAGTAGGCTGTTCCGGGGCTGGCTCTGCGAAACCACACAAGGAGCAAACACGGAACCCGCGATGATTGATGCCGGAGTTCACGATCGCCAGCTTGCCATAGCGTGAGTAGCGCTGCCAGACCTGGGCTGTAGCGCTCGACAGGTCGAGCACTGGCTCAAGCACGGGTTGTTCGTCGGCACTCTCTGGCGTCGCATACTCTGCAAAGTAAGCGCGTGAAGAGTAGATGCGTTGTGGACGGGCCTCTCCTGAAGCACGCACTTCGCGACGGGCGATGAAACCGAACTCTGGGATGATGAACGTCCCGTAGAGACGCCGCCAGTCGTAGAGATTGGCGCCACAAACGGTGCAGGGGCCTTCGATGGGCTCGATGGAGCGGTGGAAGCGGCCACACTCGGGGCAGACAGCGTAGTTAAAAGTGGGCCACTCTCTTCCTGATTGCTTGTAGATCCCGCCGCTCACCCAAACGTGCTTCGCTGCAACGACCTCGCCACCTGGTGCATACTCCGAGACCGCCATGCGCAGATCACGCTGGAGCTCCACCCGGCGTGCCTCTGGGATCTCGACATACTCAGTTCGCAGATCCACGACATCGGTAGGGAACCCGTATTTGGGAAGAACATTGCGGGATCCAAGAAACCCCAGCAAGCTGCGTCTTTGGATGGTGGAGATGATCCCTTGATAGTGCTTGGCCCTGTCGTAGCCCGCCATTGTGCACTTCCCGGCGGCCTCGTGGGCGAGTCGACGCAAGATATCCAACTCTTCGGTCACTTCCTTGTTGACTTTGTTGAGCAGTCCTTCACCCTCGTCGTTCCACAGCACAGGCAACCAGGACCAGTCAGCCACACCCAACTCATCTTGTAGTCCGGCAGGGATGATGCGTTCTAGGGCTTCCCGCACCTCTCGGGGACGTGTAGCGGCATATTCACTCAGAAGTTGCGTGCCGCTCCCTGGTCCGGTACCATCGAAGAACTGAGTCACGACGTTGAGGTCCTTATCCCACTCTTGCTTCGCCCAGCGAAAGAAGGCCGCGAAGAAGACCGACTGCGCGTGCCGGCGGACAATCTTCTCATTGGTCATTGTCACGACAGGAGGTTTGATGCGACCTGCCACAAGTTTTTCGGGGTGGGCGTAGTGGGAAAGATCGTGCGACCGCCGCTGTGCATAGGTGAGGGCGAACGCCGCGGAGTCGGTGCGCCGTCCCGCGCGCCCGGCACGCTGAACGTAGTTAGCCGTGGTTGGCGGCACGTTGCGCATCAACACCGCCTGCAGCTCGCCGACATCGACGCCCAATTCGAACGTGGTCGAGCAGGAAAGGGCATTTACCTCGCCGCGGATGAACCGATCCTGTATTTTCGCGGCTTCGTCGCTCTTCCACTGCGCCGTGTGTTCCTCTGCTTCCAAAGGAACGGGCACCAGGGACTGGTACAAGTAACGATAGTGGTTGTGCTCCCAATCCTCTCGCTCCCTATCCACCAAGACCAGGTTGCCGTGGCAGTGGTAGGCAGGGCAGACGCCTTTTACATTACTGTAGGTGGTGCTGTGACATCGGTCACACTCGTAAAGGGCCTGAGTTCCCTCGACCTGGGGGACCAGTTCGTAGAAGTGATAGTCAACGCGGTAGACGATCCCGACTTTCTTCAGGGTTTCACTGGGGAGGTGCTCGCGCCACACTGATCCCGTGTCAGTCAGGTGGCGCCAGATCCCGCTCAGTGTCTCCAATACAATGTGCTGTCGCTCTTGATCGGAGAGCGCGGGCGAGATGCGCGTCAGAAGACGGTCCAGGATGTCATAACGGCGATTGCTGCCGCGCGTGGGCACCCAACTATATACGCCGTTCTTGCTGTCCGCGCTTTTCTCGCGCATCCAGCCCAGCCGGTTGCGAGGCGCAAAGGCCTCGCTTCGTGGGTCGACATTCTCCGGGAAGGTGACGGCGCTGTGCTGGCGCAATGTATCGACCAGGAGTTCGATGATCTGCCAGGCCTCGTCCTCCGTCAGGTTCCAGGGCGCGCTGACCAGGGGTGCGGGAGGACGCCATCTGGTAGGTTGCACCAGGCGGAACTGCAGCAACCCCAGCCCCTCGAAGCTGATCCGCCGGTCCCAGGCAACCAGCTCTTGCATCAGCCAGGTGTTCATGTTCTGCATGCGTTCATCATAGCTCTGGCGCTGCGTGAAAAGTCCGATGCCCTCTGCCTGGCGCAGCAGTCGCCTGCTGACATCCTGAACCCGCAGCCGCCCCTCGCGTCCGGCTTCGTCTTCCAAAACGGCTTTGAGAATCAAACGGCGGCGCAGCACCTGCCGGTAGGTGCGCTCCAGGTACGGAGCAAAGAACGCTGCGTCCTGCCGGCTGTCGGAGAAGGCCAGAAGCTTTCGCCCCTGACCCGGTAGGTCTTCCATCTCTTCATCTTCGGAGGGGGGTAGCGTCTGGTAGAGGGCGGTTGCCAGCACGCTGACGGGCGCATCCTGACCGGTAAGGAAGCGATAAATGATTCCCGAGGGGCTTCGCGCCCCACAGGCCACACAGTGGTTGAGCTGCGGCTTGTCCTGCAGATCGACGCGTTGGATCACCAACTTGGTTCCTGGCTTCTCGCATCGACAGACGGAACTCACCCGGGCACCGGGCGCGACCATACCACAGGCTGTGCACAGGATGTAAGGATCATCCTTCTCGCTGTCCAGCGCGTCCAGGTCTTCTTCCGCCGCCACTACCTCGTCCTCATCCCCGCCTGCGACAGCGTCGGACATCAGGAAGTAGGCCAGTTCACGTCCGCCAGTAAAGGAACCGGTCAGTTGCTGAAGGGGACGCCAAGCTTTTTTATCGCCGCTATCTTCGTCGAGCTGTCCCAGCCGCCCAATGATATAGGTGGCCCCGCAGCGCACACAGGTTGCCAACTCGAAGACAGCGGCGCCGCAGTGGGGGCAGGATTCGTGGCGCGTCAGGAACAGGCGGGGCAAGTGTTGTTCGGTGTGTTCCGGTGCGCCCGCGTTGAGGCATGCAAAGGCCCCTTCCAGCGCACGGGCGAAGACATGGTACCGGGCAGGCAGCAGGGACAAGCTCTGCGGTGCAGGCTTGGCCCGAGCTGCGAGATCGACCACCTCGACAAGCCGTTGCGCAGCCTCCGCTTCGCCGGGAAATAGCTCATCGGCAAGGGCGCTCAGGAAGTAGGGCGTTTCTGCCAGCTTGTTCTGCAGGGTGTGGAGCCGTGCATCGCCCGAGAGCACGAGGTGTAGGAATCTGTCGACCGCCGCAGGGCCTTCCTGCAATCCGATGTCGCGCCGCGCTGCCTGCACCACGGTGGGTGGGACGCCGTGCTCCAGGGCAATAGTCGCTAGGGTGGGCACGGTCGCGGTCGGGAGGGCGTCACGTAAAGCGCCGTAGAGGCTTGAGGCTGCCTCGCCCCACGGCTGGCTCATCGCTACCATCGGCAGGCGGGTGGCCTCGACCACGTTCTGACGAGCCGGGTCGTCGTCAGCCCACTCGAAAGGTTCCCCGAAGATCTCAGATGCAAACTTCGCAACAGTCTGAAAGTCCTCGCGTCCCCGTCCCAGGGTCGCGCTGGTGGCGATGCACCGCAGCCGGTTTGGCTCGCTCCGCACGACCCTGTCTTTTAGCCGACGCAGCAGCATCGCGATCTCGATACCGGATGCGCCGTCGTAGACGTGGGCCTCGTCGATGACGATAAAGCGCCAGTGCTTGCCCGTGCCACCGTCGAAGAACTCGGAGTCGCTGGGGCGCAGAAGCAGGTATTCCAGCATCGCGTAGTTGGTGAGCAGGATGTGGGGCGGCGCGGCGCGCAGGGCTTCACGGCTAATCAGCTCGTTGGGCAGGCGTGGCTCGCGCGGGAACTGACTGCGGAATGCGTCCTCCGCTTTCTCTGGCTCCTCTTCCGTCTCCCCGGTATATCGCCCAAACGTGATTTGAGGGTAGTCGGCCAGCACGCGGCGCAGGCGCTTGAGTTGATCGTTGGCTAGCGCATTCATGGGATAGAGCAGCAACGCGCGCACCCCAGGACGCGCGAGCTTTCGGGCTGCCTGCTCACGAAGCAGATGGTCGAGGATGGGCACAAGGAATGTCTCGGTCTTGCCACTGCCGGTACCGGTGGCGACGACCAGGTTACGGTTCTCGCCTACCACCTTTGTAATGCCCTGCTCCTGGTGCAGGTAGAGCGGACGGGTGAGGGGGAGCGCATCGGAACATAGCCGGCAAAAGCCCCGATGGAGCACACCGGCATCGATCAACTGCGCAATCGAGCGCCCAGGCTCGAAGGGTGGGGATGCTTCTAGCAGCGGGCCCTTGACCAGCAGCTCCGGTATCTCCAGGGCCTGCCAGAATTCGGTACGCAGCACCTGATCCTGGAAAGGGTAGATGGTCTTTAGGTACCGCAGGTAGGTATCGCGGATCAGGTTTGTCGTCTGCAGTGGGTGGATGGAGGTTGTCATAGTGGTGCCTTTCGTGTTTTCTCCCTACTGATCTAGGCAAGCTGGTTGCGCGGTCTTCGAGCGCTATAGCGTAGAGTCCGTGTTGTCCGGAATGAAAACCTCTCCTTCCGGAATGCGGGGGCCAGACCATGGTGGGCAGCACGATTGTGACTCTCCCGAATGACATAGTCGCTGTGGGATGAACACCCCTCACATCCCTCACACGTGCACGTGTAGATCGTCCCGGGTTCCGTGAACGTGACCCGCATCTTGGTGAGATCGACCACGATAGTCTCTGGCTCCTCATCCGGTCGTAGCGTTACATAGAGATGGTGCGCACTGTCGCCACGGAACATATCCTCAACCGGCTGCTCATCGATGTCGACAATCCTGTTAATTCGGCCCCAGCCTACATCCGTACGAACCCAGAACCCGGCCTTGATGACGCGGGTTGGGTCACCCGATGCTCGAGATACCTTACTAAGCAGTCTCCGGGCAGTCGAATCCTCCCAATGATCTTGGAGGTACGCAACACTCAATTCGATGTTCATATTCAGCATAGCGACAGCATCAGCATCGGATATCCTGGCCTGCTGCACCCAACGGTGCAGCGTCTTCGGCCCCAGCGGACTGCCACGCTGCATCAGCTGCCGCAGGGCGTAGATCTGTGCCCGCTCATGATCGATGGAGAGCAGAAGTTCACAGGTCGCTTGAGGTAAAAGCCCCGAACGTGGCAAGCAGGCGAGATACGCATCGAAATGCTCCGGAGAAACCTGCATCTGGGCATAGGCATCTAATAGGCGTTTGATACGCATAGCGGCAAACATCTTGAGCTCTAGGGCCTTCAGCTGACCTTCTCCCACCATCTCAACCATGAGATCGTGTAGAGCCAGGATCTGAGGAATGCTCCCGCCATCCAGGTTCTCATAGCAATGTTCCAGATCCTCTAGACCGCCACGCTGGTCATCAATCGTGTGGCCGATATATGCCCGTTCAAGCCAGAGTGGGAAAGGATTTCCGCTGCCGGCAATTTCCTCCTCCAGCCAGCGTAACCGCGCCACGGGAATACTCAGCGCAACATCGGTGGTCCCGGGCTCGCCCTCGGCGGGTCTCTGAGGATGCGTGTCGGTGGTCCAGGGATCTTCGGTCAAGAACTGAAGGCGATAGGCGCCAGGCGCAAGCTTGGCTGACGGCAGCCGAAACTTCATTTCACCGTCAGCATTGTCGGGGATATTCACAACTTGAACGGGCTGCCACGGACGCCACAGTGACCAGAAACGCACGACCCGGTTACTGAGTCGCATCGTCTCTCGCCAGCGCAGCGTAACGCTGACCTCATCGGCATCAACTTGGCATTGAACTTGAACATCTTGAATACTGAGCGTTCGCGTCAGCGTTAGAACGTGCCACCGTTTGACACCGGACTGGCCCAGCAGTCCGCTGATCAACAACTCCATACGAAGTGCAGGTGAGGCGCTGGCCCGAATCGTGTCAAGGAACGCGGCGAGCTCAGCACGCCATACACGATAGTAGCCCCGTGGGTTGGGCACATTCCAGATCATTAGGGGTTGATCATCCACATCAATCAATCTGAGCGCCATCTGCACGTTATCTACCTCTTGTAGGGGTAGAGCGATGAGCAAAGCGGGAAACTGCGCTTGCAATAACGCCTCAACCGGTAGGCGAATTGCCTGGCCTGTCCAGGAAAACTGAAAGCGCTCTTGCTGTTCATCAATCCACGCCCAACGCAGGCGTCGGATTGACACATGCACAGGAACCCGTACCGGATCTCCGCGGGATCGGGGATGTATAACAGTAATCTCAACTTCGATCACCTCCGGCGGCACCGTCAGTGCATATTCCCAGGTATCAGCGGTCTTCTCAAGGAGCAAGTCCTGACACGCGATATCCTCACCCTCTGAAGTTCTATGGCCGCGACAATCAAGCGTGTCACCTGAGGCAGTCTCGATGAGCAGTTCTACTGGCTGTTGGCCTGAGCCAGACTCAGGGACGTAGAGCGCTTCGTGGCCGCACACTACGAAGTGCGAGAGCATCCGCAGCTTGAAATCCCCGCTGCGTCCCAACGGTCCCCGTAGCCGTACTGTATAGTTACCCACCGGACAGTCGCCCAGTAGTTCTGGCAGGCTCAGCGGCAACTCGACCTTATCATCGGTAAGTTGGATGTGGGCCTGCAAGCTCTTCAGCGTCTTCGTAACATCTATCTCAGGAGCAGCGGCCCAGTTACTCTGAATCGACAAGCGCCAGCGCGTGAGCTCCTCTTCCAAGGTGCCACGCTTGGTTATTGGAATGCGAAGTCGTGGTGGTAAGCCGACGTAAACTGGAGCTCTGCGGCCTGCGGCATCCTCATAGACCAAGGTGCCGCCGACAAGAGAGGGGCGCTGCGTGATCTCATCAGCACGGACCTCAACGGTAAGAAGTTGCTGATCGCCTTGGCTTAGAACAACATGGTCGCCTGCTGCCACATCCCAGATTTGTCCTTGGAAGTTGGACCATCCACCCGGCAAGCGAGGCAATACTTCCAAAAGCCGCGGGCCGGAGGAACAACCACTGTCGCCATCAGAAACGGCAGGTGCAGAAGGTTCAACGGTCAACTGAGTTTCACGAGGATATAAGAAGCCCAAACACTGCGCAGGGATCGAGAATTTCCACGCCAGCGTCGACAACCTTGCAGCATCGAAGATGAATAGCGGTGCGTCCTCGTCGACGCCCTGGAAACGCCACATGCGCTTGGTCGCGCCGTCAACCAGGAACTCGGCTTGATAGGCGTCTGCTGGTGCGCTGAGGCGCACAGATTCCGGCACGGTTACCCAATCAAAGCCGGACCGGCTAACGCGGACGGGAACGTGTGTTGTTCGACCGGCATATGTAATGCGCCAGGCCATCTCCGCATGGATGAATGTTGCCGGCACCTGTTGTGGAGGGAGATCGAAGAGAATGCCCTCGCCCCATGGGTCCACTCGAATCTCGGGTTTGCGCAGACGCCACAGATCTCGCTCTTCCCGCTTGATCTGCTCCTGGCCTTGGGCCGCCACCCACTCGGCGTAGGCCGTGACGACCCGCGTGGGCAGGCCCAGGTCTTCCGCGGGGAGGATGTCGCCCGTTTCCACGTAGGTCTGGGCCATTTCCCGGCAGCGGTCCAGGAAGTCCTCGGCTACGCGACCGCCGTAAGTGAGAAATCGAAGGACGGGCTTGTCGGTGAAGAGCTGTGCTTTTGCGCGCCAGCGCCACTCATCAATCATCTCGCTGGGAGTCATACTGCTGTACTCCGCGTGAAGCACGGCTGGCTGTAGCATATTGGTGAAGAAGTCAGGAAGGCAGTAGGTGGGAATGCCGCCATGGGCAAGGATCAGGCTGACATAGCGTTGTGCTTTCTCGGCTCGCATATCGTAGAAGAGTGGGAGATGCAGGGCTTCCAAACTCTCCTCGAAGGTCTGCCCAATCTGTGATGTGTAGCTGCTACTCCAACCTGTGGCCTTCAGCACCTTTGTCCAGTAGTCTCCGCCGTTATAGCTGTGGATCCCTTCCGCAACCAGGTAGACGGCAAAGGCGGATTTCGCATGTTCCAACAGCCAACGCAGGCTGCGCCGATGGCCGAGTAGCTTTTTCAGCGGGGCGATAGCCTGCCCCAACAGCGCGCTCTCTTCCTGCGTGATCGGGATCTCCCCCAGCAGCTCGACGTTGTTGACCTGAGGTCTGAGATAGGCCTCCCACTCCTCAATGGTCTTTTGCTTGCCAGATACGATTGTGGCCATAGGACTCATCCTCCAAGACACTGCGGCATCCAAGCAGTGCGGTGATTGTGAGACCTGGGCAGTTAGGTCGATGGTGTCAGCGGCAATGCTGCTCGGTCAATGGGCGAAGAAAACGCCTCCTACCATAGCGTTCCCTGTTCCGGTTCCTCGTCGACGCGCAGCAGCGCGTTATCGTAGTACATCAGCAGCGCAGGATCCTCCTGGAGCACGTCGGTCGGCAGCCGCTCGGCGACGTCCACGATGGTGTGGTAGGCGCGCTCCGACCACGCGTGCTTGAACCCAGCTCGCACCGCCTCCGTACGGAAGGTCCTCAGCCGTCCTTTGCCCTTGGCGTACTCGGCGAACTCGCGCAGCAGCGCCCGCTCTCGCAGTTGCTCCAGATCCTCCTGGCGCGCGGGATCGGGCAGGTACCAGCGGTCGGCGTCATCCTGGAGGAAGCTCTGGGCCAGCATCTCGCCCAACTCCGGCAAATCCTCGTGGCGGGCCTGGTGCAGCTCGCGCAGAAACTTGGGCTGGAGATCCTGGTAGGTTTGTGGTCCGGTCCCGGTCTCCGGGTCCAGTTCGCGGCGCAGCCACTGAAGTGCCGACTTCTCGTCGGTGACGAAGAGTGCTAACTGCTCCACCTTCTGTGCCTGCAGCCGGTGTTTGTCGTACTCAGCCGCCTGTTCAGGCAAGAAATACATACTGTCACGTTCGGGAAAACGTCGCTTCAGCCCAGCGTAGAACTCTGCTGCGCCCATCGGAACGGTGAAACCTCGCTGAATATGGAAGGCGATCATCCGGTCATAGAGGAGGAAAGCCTCACGCTCTGCAACAATCTCGAGCCCTTCATCTTGTTCTACAGCAACAGGTAGGTGAGTGAGATGCTGACGGACAAACTCCCAGACACCATCATCTCGTCCAGAATGTTGAACAAAACAACGCTCGAACTCGGAGTGAGGTTTGTACGCAGAGATGATAAGATCTTGCCGGACGGCCGATGCACTCGTATACTGTTTGAAGGATCCCTGCTTCTTGTCTAGTGTTCGGACGTCAGCTACAACGAAACCAGCACGCTGAAGGGCTTCCTGTATCGCGTTCCACACACGGTTTTGCGAGTTGTGGAATTCTACCGTCATCCAGTGATCTGGTTTGAGGGCACGGTGGAACTCCCGGAAGCAACGCTCCATTAGCCGCTGGTACTCGGGCAAACCTTTTCCCTGCACTTCGTTAACTACTGCTTCAGTGCAGTTGTTCGTAACGGTCTTGAGCCACGCTTCCCAGTAGAAACTTAACTCCGAATACATCAAGTTGCCACCGAATGGCGGATCAATAAAAACGTAGTCAACACTCTCATCGGCTACTCCGTGCAGAGTAGTGGATGATTGCGTTGAGATTGCGACGTTCTCAGAGTGTAGCGACTCTGCTGTATTCGAGCTGAAGACCTTGATCAACTCACTTGCTCGAATTCTGAACTTATCGAGCGCGTCAACTTCCGGAATGGTCGATGAGACGTAAAGTGTGCCTTTTGTGCCTGCGTTGATAGCACCTCCTCCGCCGTGGAAATAGTAGCTGAAAGCAATACTAGCGAATCTAGCTGTGGCTCTGAGAGCAGCCGTATAACAGAACTGAAGATGGTGCCGCACTGCAGGGGTGGACACGCTACAGATCTGCTCCCAAAGCGCGGATAGCAACGTGAGGTTACGTTGTGTGTAGAAATGGTGAACGTGAGTAAGCCCAATGTCATCGTTGCGGCGTGACTCCTCACCCTCGGGCATCCTATCGGTCGGGAACCAGTACCCTATCCCTTCTTGTTCGGCTAGTTCAACACGTTCTAGGTCCTCTTTGTCAGGTGTTTTGTTATAGCGTTGCTTTCCTACTATATAGTTGATGACTACTGGCACTTGCTTTGCCCGCCTAATAGTTCTGCTCAACGCTCGGTCATAGAAAGCTTCCAAAGCGTGTTCCAGACTCCGCTTGGACTGCTGGGAATCGCAGTTTGGGCAAGGAAACTCACTGAGCAGCCTACCCTCTTCTTTGTCCAGAGCCACATCCCAGTAAATCATCTCCTCACCGCAGTGGGAACAGACGAAAACATCACTCCAGATGGTGTAGTTGATCCGACCTGCAATGCGGCCCGGAGCGTCACAATGGGGATGCCAGGTCTCGTACATCCAACCAAGCTGATCCTCAACCACACTGACAATACGTGTTGTTTCTCGATGGAAGGCATCTGTATCTAAAGGGGAACTATAATTATGAGCCACAAATGTAGCAATAGGTGACAGATCAACCAAGAGAGCTTTCCGCACGCCAACGTGCGCTATCCTGGCATTGCCATCAAGCACTCTGCCACTTTTGTCCACTTGGTATCCCAGTTCTTGAATCTCTTTCGGGTTGCCACAGAGTTGAGCGGCAACTCCTGTCATGCCGGTGCCGCAGAATCCATCAAGAACGACATCACCAGGATCAGTGTAGTGCAATATGTAGCGCATAATAGCCTTGTGAGGCACTTTAGTGTGGTAAGTGTGAGCGCGGTAGATAGCATCACTCCGCCCCTCGCGAACATCTGCAGCAAAGGGTTCGCGCTGGTAAGCTGGCTGACACTTATTCCCATCGTCACAACGGTCATCAGGTAACCACAACTCTTGGCGAGTTTCGGTACGTTCTATCTGCCACCGTTGGGCAATCTCCACCATAAACGGGTTGGGGCAGGCCGTATAGTAGGGCGGGTCGGAGAGCTCCAGGATATCCTTATCTTCGCCAATAGGGAACCCCTCGATGGCGCGGAACTCGGGATCCTGGAGGTGCTGGCGCAGCTTCTCCAGGTAAGCCTCTCGCTCGGCCTCTCGGGCCACCTCGTATGGGGTCTTGGGCTCGGAGATCAGTTGGGGTTGGTGTGGCATAACGTTTTTCTTCTTTCTTAGCTACCTACACAGGCGAATCCACCGGCCTGCCTAGCCATCTTCACAGTTTCTGCCGCAGCAGAAAGGGCAAGGTCCCGCTGCGCACGCCCTGCACCATCCGAGCTTCTAGGTTGAGGACACCCACCGGGTCCGGAATGTCCCCAACCCAGCGCACACGGCTCGCGTCGTCTAGGTTTTGGGGGACGACGATGAGCCGCAGGATGTACGACGCAGGATGCTGCCGCGCCCGGTGGAACTCGTTCGTGGTCAAGACCACGCGATGCCCTTCGGAGCTCTCATCCGGGGGCAAGATGGCCTTGATCTCGACCCGGCGCGCGGCTGGCTCACTGCCATTCTCTGTTCCCCACTCGCCAAAGGGATCCAACACGTCGAAGCCGGGGCCCTGCTCGCCTGCGACCTCGATCAGGGCCTTGAAGACCTGGGCCAGGCCCGCGATGTCTGCATCGCCGTCGGCACACCGGAGCAGGGCGGCGCGGTGGGCGCTCAGTCTCCTCTCCAGCTTTCCCCACGCGACCACCGTGCCCCACGGCACGTCGCCGGGCCCTTTCTGTCGGTAAGTCGCGATCAGGTCTAAAACATGCTCTCGGCAGACGGCGTCCAACGCCAGGAAGCGGCGCCAACACACTTCGAGCACGAACAGCTCGGCCACTCGCCCCCGCAGCCCCTGGTTCACCGTCACTGTCGGAAGCTGACCGCCGCCTCTGCGCCCGGGTTCGCTGGTCTCGGAGGTTACAGCGCCAAGGGCCGAGTCTGCCGTCGTGCCGGTCAAGGCCTCGGGCGAGAAGGCCAGCAAGCCGGTTTCGAACTTGTGCTCCAGCTCGTTCAGCCGGGCGCGACGCTCGTTGATCTCGCGGTGGTGGTGCTCCTGCAAGGGGGCCAGCGATCCTGCGCCCAGGCAATCTCGCAGCAGGCGGGTAAGGCCCGACCAGTCACGGGAAACCTCGCTCAACAGGGCTTCAGCTTCGTTTGTGCAAGTTTCACTGAGCCCATGCCACATCGACTCGTCCCATTCCACCATCAGCAAGTCGTGGGATTGTAGGTCTGGCTTCACTGCCCCCAACATATCCTTGAGTTTCGACAGGAACTCGTTATCTGTCTGTGTGGGCGGCACGCGCAAATCGCTAGCCCATGCCTGCCCCTGAGCGGTCAACGCTTGCTCGACATCCTCGGTGCCCGACGTCGTGATCTCAAGAAGCTGGCCGGCCAGGGCTGCTACGACTGCGCTGTTAAGGGCGGCTCGTACCGTCTCCTGATGCTCGGCAAGATTCTCAGGCAAGGTAACCCATCCAGCCTTAAGAAACCGTGCGCGCTTTGCGGTGGACCAGCCGGCATCACGCAGCGGACGCAGGAGCCGCCGGGCGAGGGGCAACGGTTCGCGGAGCGCCGGATCCTCGCTCACTCGGCTGCACAGCAGGTCCTCTAGAGCCGGGACCGGCAAGTCCGGCGCAGCGGCATGCATAGCGGCCAACGCCTGGTCGGCGAGGAGGTCAGCGGCGGCTTTCAGTGCCTCAATAGCAGCGACCCACTCACCTTCTGATATTACATCTAGGTGCCAATCTGGTATCGGCGTTGCGGTTCCGGTGGCGGTGCCCAACGCTTCGATCAGGTCTGCTACGCGCGCCAGCAGCAGGTCTAGTCGCTTGCGGGCTAGCGTCGTCACCTGCTGGAGGATGCTATCCAAGTCGACGCCGCGGAAGCGCAAAAGGCGCCGTACAGCGTCCTCCGGTGCGCTGAGGGCGTGTTGCAGCTCGCTTACGGCGTCGGTGCGTCCTACCACCAGTGCCAGCCCTTCCGCCAACACGGCGGTGCCGCTGCGTCCCTCTTGCCGCTCCCGCCTGTAATCGTCAATAGAGAAGACCAGACGCCTGTTCGCATCCAGGCCCGACCAGCCCACCTCGGCTGCGTAGCCAGGTGGCGTCTGCACCGGTACCATCGTCTCCAGTGCCGCCAGGATCTTGTCCGCGGCTTCGCTCAGTTGGCCCTCCTGCTGGGCCTGGAACGTGCCCAGGATGAGGTCGAGCCGCTCCTGGACCTCGAACCGCAGGGTTGCGACAGCATCGGGATGCTGAACGGGCGTGCCCCGGTAGGCCGGGGGTGGCTCTGGTCGCAGTTCCTCTGCGCCCAGCATCCTGGCCCAGCGGTGGAACGCGGTCTCAAGCCGCTGCTGGGTCTCCAACAGCCATGCGTCGGCGTGCGCCTCGCGCTCCCAGCGCCTTGGACTTTGGGTGAAGAATGCTACGTCGCGCGCAAAAGCCGGGACGTCTTTATCCTGGCGCACCACGGGCACGGCCCATTGGTCCTCATCGCGAACCGCGCGGAGTACGAGTCCGCAGGTCAAAGCCGCGCGCCGGTGCCAGGGATCGTCGGGATCGTGTTCGAGCACGATCCGGCTGAGCAGCCGGTACTGGGCTGCCAACCAGGCATCGCGCGAAGTGTTGGCGAACTCGGCAATCTTCCAACAGCCATCCGGTCCCTCACCGATCTTGCTTGCCTCTAGCAACCACCGGAGCCGGAACAAGGCGCCGAGAAGGTTCAGGTTGCCAAAGCCATGCACTTGAAGCGCGTCGGCAACCTCCTCCATCGCACCCTGGGTGTCGAGCATGGGGAGGAAGGCAGCGGGCTCCGTGGCCGTGGGTGATGCATCTTTGTTCCAGGCAATCATCACGGCAGCGGGGAACCGTTGAGTCGCTAGATCCGGTGCTCGCCCATCCTCGCGTGCCTGCCACAGCGGCAGCCGGAGTAGTTGGAAGGCCGCTAGGGATGGCACGCAGCTTTTCCAGGCGCGACCACTGTGGCCGCTTTCACAGTACCAACCAGTCCACAACACGCGTTCGACACCTGATGACCAAGCAGCTAACAACGCATCACGGAAAGCGTCAGTGGCGTGCAACTGGCATTCAAAAGGCAGCATGTGTAGATCGGCCTTGACCAGGTCGGGAAACCAGATCCATGCGGCAAGATACGTTTCCTTGGGAACGTCGCGATGACCGATCATTGAGTTGCGGCACGAAGTGGCGTGCTCACCGGAGTAGAGCGGATGATAGGGCTGAAGAGAGAGGAAATCTCTGTATGCTTTCATCAGGTCTGATTCACAGAGCGAATCCGGCAGAATCTCGACAATCGTGTCCTGCCCCTTCCATAGTGCGCTGGATGCGCCTTTGCTGATCGCCTGGGTCTGCGGCTGGAAGTCTTCAGCCCCGCTGACGCGATTGAGCCAGCGCCACGCTACCCGGGGGCCGATCCGCACGCCCAACAACAGGAGCAGCCTGAAGAGCGCCAGCCGTTCTCGGGTTTCCTGAGGCAGACCGGCCTCATCCTCTGCCACCTGCTCTCCCAACACATCCCGCAGCTGGGCATAGGCTTCGGCCCATCGTGGATCATCGGGCGGGGCTATCTCGGGATAGTCGGGGTGATCCAGGGGGCGCCCGACCTGCTGACGAAAGGCAGACAGGGCACGGATGGCCGTGGCCCACACCATTTCCTCACGGTCCGTTTCTTCACGCTCTGCCTCTTCCTCTTGTCCGCTCTGGAGTTGGGCGACAGCCCTCTCCAACATCTCGGCCCATTCAAGGCCAAATGCCGTCAGATGTGCAGAATAAGTAGCGTCTCCGGTCTGCACAGGAACTGGGATATGGGCCCACGCTTGGAGGCTTTCCAACCGCTGCCGGTCAATGACCCGCTGGTTTGTGGAACGGTGGTACACACTCAGTAAGTTCCGTAGCGTGTTGCGGTCGATGGCGGCGTAGGGCCGGGGCACCAGGTCTTCCGCGCTCGAAAACGATACGGAGCGGATCGACTGGAGAAGTCCGGCTAGATAGCCCAGCACCGGCGTAATCTCTTGCCCGGTCACCCCCGCTGCTTCATCGGCCACCCGGCGGAAGAGATCGGGCCGGCCCTCAAATTGCGCGGTCCCCCAGGCACGACCCACGCGCGAAAGCACGCTCTCGGTGGGCGCAACCCCGACCACGGCGGGATCGATGAAGTAGACGGGGATCACCGATGGTGGGGGCGGTAGTTGTTCGGCTCGGGCCTCGACGCTGGCTGGGTACCAAAAGACAACCCTGCGCGCCTTCTCTGTGGCGCCTTTTCCCGTCTCGCGGGGCTCTGTGGGGATCAGCAAAAGCGTGTCGCCGCTTGCGTAGCTTACGTCACCCTGACCTCCAACTGCGTGCCCGTTCTTGTTGCTACCGGAGACAGGAAGCAGCGGCACCCTTGCTTGTCCCAGTATGCTCGCGGCTGCGTCATCGACCTTGTGAGCCTCGTTGACGAGGAAGTTGCACAGGCCCAGGAAGAAGGCCCGGACGCGCCCGGCATCGGCCCACCAGGGCGTATCCCTGTTGGCGCGCTGGAGATGGGCCGCCAGTGCCTCCACGAACGCCTGGCGGTCCATCTGGCCCAACCCAATCGCGCGCGCGGCCTGCTGCCAGTGGGCAGCGTGAGTCTGATGAAGCTGCTGGTACGTCTCGCGGTTCTCGGTCGTCAACAAGCGCAATCCCTTCGTTTCTGCTCTTTCGTCACCATCTAGTGACTCTAGCAGAGCCAGGGCCTCCGGTTGATCGGGCAAAAAGTGGACGTCCGAGGGGCGAGCGCAGCCCCGCGTAATCGGCACGCACGTGGCCTCTCGCAGCAGGTCGAGTACCTGGTCCACCAGCTCTCGCTGGAGTTGGTCGCGTGCACTAGCACTCTCGGCATCCGACGCCACCTGGGGCAGCAGAATCCACGGCAGCCACCGTCGGAGCGGCCTCTCGTCGAGCAGCTGGTCGAGGCGTGCGGCAAGCAGCTCTATGGCCTCGGCCAACACCTGCCGGTTATGCTCGCACTCGCTGGGCGCCAGGTCGGTGCGGCTGGAGTTCACGCGGAAGGGGCCGTGGATCAGAAAGGGCAGCCCGGACGGGCTCGCGTCAATGGGGTAGTAGAGGAAGAGGGGCTCGTTTCTCAGCGTGACGGTGTTGCCGGCGGGAACTTCTAGAAGGATCCGAACATGCTCCTGTGACTCCGCGTCGTTTGTCTCACCTTCCTCAGCGCCTAACCGGGTGGGGTGGGAGAGAATGGTGAAAGCGCGGCGCTGCACGTCAGGCGTTCCGTTGCCGGATCGTTCCCAGTCCCCGTATCGCAGCTCGATGCGGCGTAGGGTCTCGCCCTCGTCCTGCAGTGGCGAGAGGGGTGCATCGATGTCGATGCGCCGCGCGGCAACCATGGCGCCATGACTGAAGCGGACGAACTGCACTTCCAAGATCTCGCCCAACAGCACGAGGACACGCGGGTCGAGAGCCATCACCTCCTGCCAGAGTGCCTCAGCGCCACCTCGCCGGGATGTGCGCATCTGTTCCCGCTCCCGTCGGAAGCGCGCGCGCCGCGCTGCCGGCAAGCCCGCGTCCACTTCGTCTAGAAGCTGCTCCCACTGCGCGTCCCGGTAAGGGAGGTAAACGACGGTGGTGTAAGGTAACAGCGTGGTCGGGGCATAGGCAGCGCTCAAGCCGATGGAGCTTGACCGACCCCCGTCGATCAGCGCATCGATCAGGACCGTCTCTTCACCCAAGGCGGCGGGATCGGTAGTATCGGGATGCGGCTGGGTAAACAGGGGTAGTCGGGGAAGTTCTTCGAGGATGTCCTCCCGGCTGAAGAAATCTCCAGGCGCGGCGTCCATACGATCCAGGAGGTGGCACGTCGACCGGTAGCGCGAGAACGTGGCTTGTAGCGTCTCACCATTTAGGCGGGTACGCACTGAGAAAGCGCCGGCCCGCAGCAGGATCGACTTCAGCCCGATGCCCTTGTGCCCGATGTACCCCGTGCCCACCTTGTCGGACCGCATCAGGAAGCGCACGGCTTCAAGTACGTTCTCGTCATCCAGGTGAAAGGGCGACCCGGTATTTGCCACCGCCAGCCCCTGGTCGGTGACCCCAATGAGCACGCGCCCCGGTTCCTGGTTGCCCTCAAGGCGCCCGCGGAAGATGGCGTCACGCGCATTCTGGAGTAGCTCCAGCAGGTGACGCTCCTCGTGGTCACCCGCGATCGCCCGGTCACCGGCTCCCTTGGCGAGGTAAATCTTCCAGGGATCCTTCTCACGCGCCTGCCCGACCATGATCTCCATCAGATCGGCGCAGTGCGCGGCAAATCGCGCTTGCACGTCGGGGTGCAGCTTCGTCGTCACGGTCAAGGTCTTTACCATTCCACTACAATGCGCACCTTGTTCGGATTCTTGCCTGTGGTCTGAGCTTCAACAAAAGTCCGGAATCGGTGCAGCAGCTCCTGAACCGTGCAGGGCATACCGCCCTGGGTCAGCGCCAGCAAGATATCCTCGGGCGGCACGGCGACACGCTCCAATCCGCTCAGCGCTTCTTTGACGGTCTCAACGAATTCATAACTCACTTTCTTCGGCAGTGCTGCATCTTCCAGGAATCGCTCGATGAGCTTGCGTTGGTCCGGCGTCATCAGCTCGATGTTGGCCTGAGTGGCGTCTTGGCGTAGATTTGCCAACAGTGCCGTTGTCCAATCAGCATAAAGCTGGGCCAGGCGATCCTCCAGACCTTTGAGCTCCGCGAGAATTGAGCGGTCGCGTGACTCCTCAACAGGGCGGTAGCCACAGTGCGGACAGATCGGGTGCTCCTGTAGTTCTGAGCCGCCCACAGCATAACATGGCTGAAGTTCGGTCAGATCGCGCTCCCACTCTCGTAGCTTGCCAACCGGCAGGAAATCGATGGGGGCGAGCGCCGACAACTGGTGACGGCGGGGATCGGCCATCAGCCGCTTCTTGCGGTCGTCCTCGGACGCGTTCAGCCGCGCCCGGCGGTGTAGATCGAGGTAGAGCGCGACGTACTCACCCTTCAGGTTCTCCAGCGTGCCGGTGAGGCCCGCTCGCAGCGTGGCCCGGCGCCAGTTCTCGGAATCGCGGAGCTGGGCTACCTGCTCGTCCTTGATCTTGCGCACCGCCGCCGACCACTCCGTATCGACGGGGAGCACGGCCAGGCCTACGCCCAGATACGAGGTGAGCGGTTGAATGGCCGCGACCACATCGGCCAAGGCTTGCAGATCAGCGACGAGCGCGCGTCCCTCAGCCTGGGTCTCGACCTCGCCCACACTGTAACGGAAGTTGCGCAGCTTGCCCGGCGTGTTGTAGGTCTGGAGCGACTCCAGGAACGTCTTGTGTGCATCCAACCGGCTGACCAAGTCAGCCTTCATCCGCCCCTCCAGGAGGCTGGTGTCCCAGACCGCCATGCCGCCTTGGGCCTTCTGCCGCACGAGCACCAGCCGGTCCAGTTCCTCCGCTACCCGCTTTTGGAGCTGCTCGACTGCCGTGGTGTGCTGATTGGTGTCCTTGATTAGCCCGGTTGGGAGGTCTAGCAACTGAAACGCCTCCGTGAGCGCCGCGACGGGCAAGCCCTTGGGACGCTCCACGAACTTCCAGTTGACCAGGTCGCCGATGCCGATCTTGACAGCTTCCTCCAGGTTACCGGCGTCGATCTTGCGTCCAGGGATCGCCAGTGTGATCTCACCGGTGTAGGTGAGCGCCAGAAGCACCACCGCGACCCACTCGGGCTCCAGCCTGAACCTTGCGTCGACTTCGGCGTTCGTTGGACCCTGGATGATTTCAGAGCGATTGAGCACCTGCCCCTCGCCCTTGGCGGTCAGTTGGCCCAGGAAGTAGCCGCCATATCGTGACTCCCGTGCCTGAATCCGTTCATCGTCGAGCAGTCCCAGCGCGTCCAATACTGCCGAGCCCTGACGGGTCCGAAGCCCACCGCCCAGCCAGCGCACCGCTTCCTGCGCGGCCTGCGCCCGGCTGGCCTGAGTGATCAAAATCGAGAAGCTGGGGTAGTCGGGCAGTGCTTCGGCAAAGCAGGTCGCCAGGCAGTTGGAGGCCACTGCATTCACCACGTCGCGGACCGACTGCGTGGCCTGGGGCATCGCACCACCCTTCACCCAGTCAACCAGCGCCTTCGTCACGCCTTTATAGGTGACGTACACGGCCTGCAGCAGGTTCTCGCGCAGCCACTTCAGCAGCACCGTGAAGTGATCACCTGCCTTCTTCTCATACTGAATCCGGTTGCTGCCCGACGTTGAGCCTGCCATCTCGCGGGCGCCAGCGTAGAGCTTCAGCGCCCCTTGGAATGTCTCGTCCGGCCTCGCTAGACGAAAGAAAACCTCGTCAGCTCTCTGTTTATCATTGAAGACCGGGGGCGCATACGGCTGCAGTAAGTAGAGGTAGAACTCGCGCGGCGGCTGCGCCGTCGAGCGCTGGTTGGGTGCGCCGAAGAACAGGTAGCCGGGGCGGGTCACCCTGTGCGATCGCCACTCCACCTCGTGCGCCCATATCTTATATCCAGGGACATACGTCGCCTCCGCGCACTCCATCGCGCGCGCCAGTACCTCGAAGTAGTAGCGGTCCAACTGGTCGTCGTCCAGCGTCTCAGCTCGCTGGGCGATCTGGGCGTCGAAGTCGATGTCCTTGCGCAGATCTAGATAGTACTGCCCATTGTCGGCGTTGAGCGAGATGAACTGCCCACTCACGGTGCGCAGGATCTCACGCAGCACTACCTCGATGGTCGACCGCAGGAAGGCAGCATCTCGCTCCGGCATCGGCAGGTAGAGACAGAGGCCGTCGCGCAGTTCCTCGGGCGTGGCGCCCAACGGGGCGTAGATATCGCCGGTCGTGAGCCGGTGCACGCTGAGCGCGTGGATGATGCGCAGTGCGACTGGGCTGTACTGGGGGCGCGTGAAGGCATTGCGAACCCGATCCTCCAGCACCCGGCTCTTGTCAATTACCTCCTTAATTTCGGGTGCGCTCCGGAAGACCGCATCATCGCGCAGCCGCGCCCAGTAGGAGTCGTAGGCGATCAAGCCCGGCTCGTTGGCAGGTACGTCGGCGTCCAAGCGCGCATGCATCTCGGCGCTCAGTGTCTTCAGCACCTCGCGCTTCTCGGCCACCGAGACCCGCTCGAAGATCTCCAGGTACACGGGATGGACGGGGAAGAGGCGCACGTAATCGTCCATCCGCTCGGCCATTGCGCTGTAGAGGGGCGTGAACTGCTGCAGGTGGCTGCGGATGCGTGCTCGCTGCTCGGGCGTCTTGCGGAGCAGGCGCTCGGCGACCACGTAAGCCACGTCCTCACGGATGATGGTCACCTGCTCGAAGCGGTCCTTGACCCGGCGCACCGACTCCGACACGAACGCGAACCGCGAGCTGTCGAAGAGCGACTCCTGCACACCTGCGATGAAGCGAAAGCGGGTCAGGCGGCACGCCTCGCCCACCTCGCGCAGGAAGGTGAGATCGAGCACCAGCTCCTGGTCGCGACGCGAGCGGAGGTAGTCCAGCAGCTCGTCGACCACCAGCAGTAGGCCCTGGTCGGGATACTGTGCCTGGAAAGCGGCCATCATCAAGACGAACAAGTCCTTGCTGTTGGATACCTGATCCATCGACGGGAAGCTATAGGCGATATCCATCTGAGCCAGTGCATCTTCCAGCTCGCCTAGCAGAATGTCGCGCAGCGGCATCACCGTCGCCCCGATCTCGACGCGCACCACGCGGAACTGCCCCGCGATGGCCTGTGCCGCCTCTGCGACCGCCGGATTGGTGAGCCAGCCAGCCATCTCGCCGTGCTCGGCCACCGCCGACAGCGCCGACATAAGGTGCGACTTGCCTGTGCCGTAGTTGCCGACGACCAGCAGGCCGCGGTTGTCGCGCGGTTCGGCGAACTGCAGTTGGGGGATGACTAGCCGGATCAGAATGTCGGCCATACGGTCGGAGATGACATAGGTCTTGACCAGCGCGGCGGCTTCCTGTTTGTCGTCAGCCTCGCGAAGCTGGACGATGGTCTCTATAGGGTCGAACTGGACGAGATCGCGATACTTCATCAATGCCTCCTGCGATGCGGGCGCTAAGTCAGGACAACGATAGCGGCATCGGGGTGATCGTAACGGTGGTATTCGGGATGCCCCGGCTCAGCATAGGATAGCACAGTCCCCTCAAATTGCCCGCCCCAGGCGACCACGAGCGTCTTGTTGCGGCTGAGGCCTTGGAGGCAGACGAGCGGATCCTGGTGCAGCGACGGGTCGAAGAGCAGCTCGATGTTATCCAGACAGACAACCGGCGCCGGCTGGGCATCGAGGATCTCGGCCAGCAGGCGGTGGACGCGCAGAGGACGCTGCTTGAGCGTCAAGGGCAGCAGACGTTCGCTCAGCGCCAGGTTGACGTTGAGGTAGGGGACGTCGTCTTCGTCGCTCATCGCCTTAAGTAGCGGCGTCTTGCCCGCGCCGCTGGGGCCGGCGAGGAGGACCAAGCGGTAATAGCGCGACGCGGAATTGGCGATGGCGGCGCGTAGGTCAGTGAGCTGGACAGTGTTGGTCGTCTTGGGCATTGCATCTAACCTCAACTGTGCACGGTTAATTCACTCTGGCGGCTATTGCAGGCCGGTTCGTTTGGCGGACAATACCAACTCTAAGCTCTCGGTGGTGGTGACCGGCTTCCAGACGGATTCGATGCGCCTGACAATGTGGGCCAGCGTGTTCAATGATGTCGGATTGCGGCACAGAGACCAGGAGCATCGATTCCGCTGTCCGCCGGATGGCCTCGGCGAGGGCTTGCATGAAGGTCATAATGGACTCGAAGGTGCCGCCCGGCAAGCGTTCGCGCCCCAGGCCTTCCACCCCGTAGAGATTGCGGGCATAGGCCACCAGCTCGTCCACGATGACGAGGCACGGGCCGAATTTGTAGAACAACTCGCTGAGGGTATCCGAGCCGGGGCTGACGCCCGCCTGATCGGCCTGCGCCACCAGGGCATAGCCCTGCGCGCCGCCGACCTGGTAGGCCATCTCGCTCCAGAGGGTGTGGACGATGGCGTCGGGATACTCGCGGGGGTGGTCGGGGCCGAGAGCGGTCCCCACGAGCACGGCGATGTTGGCCTCCGGCAGGTCCATATCGCCGATCCGGGCGACTTCCAGTTGCTTGGCGATGCGCTCGTCGCTGGGGAAGTCGCTTAGCTTGATCTTGCCGCCGCAGAGATGGTAGAGCGCGAGCATGCTGTGCGTCTTGCCGCCGCCGAAGGTGGTCTGGAGCTGCACTACCGGATCGCCGCCCTGCGCCGTGAGGCGTTTGATGCCGGTGACGAGCAGGGCCAATAGCCCCTCGGTGAGGTAGGTGCGGCGGAAGAAC
>JAFGNI010000283.1 GCA_016927095.1 Anaerolineae bacterium
TTCCCGATCCCGGAGGTCATCCGCGGTATCAACGCCTTTACGCTCGGCGTCCGTGAGGTCAATCCCGAGGCCACCGTCACCGTCGTCTGGACCAACACCTGGTACGATCCCGTCAAGGAGCGTGAGGCCGCCATCGCCCTGCTCGATTCGGGCGTCGACATCATCGCCCAGCATCAGGACACGACCGAGCCCCAGAAGGCCGCCCAGGAGCGCGGTGCCCTGAGCATCGGTTACGACTCCGACATGCGCGCCTTCGTGGGCGACACGGTGCTCACCAGTCCTATGTGGAACTGGGAGACTTACTACATCGACACCATCCAGCAGGCGATGGATGGCAAGTGGGAGACCCACCAGTACTGGGGCGGCCTGTCCGATGGCGTCGTGAAGCTCGCGGACTTCAGCCCCAAGGTCCCGCAGGACGTGCGCGACCTCGTCGCCGCCGCCCAAGAGGCCATCATCGCCAACGATGAGATCTTCTGTGGGCCGATCACAGCCCAGGATGGCAGCGTCCTGGTCGCTGACGGCGCATGTATGGACGATGCCACGAAGCTCAGCATCATGACCTTCGTCGAAGGCGTCATCGGCACGATCCCCACGCAATAAGGGACATCAGCATGGGGCAGCGGGGTCGAACACAGACAGCCTCGCTGCCCCATGGATACCCCCCGCTCAGAGATCCCGTGTGGGCACCCTTGGTACCCTCGACAAGCCAGGAACCGGCATGACCGACCGTACCGTGCAGTTACCCACCGCCCCTCCGGTGCTGCAGATGTGCAGCATCACCAAACGCTTTCCCGGCGTCCTGGCCAATGACGGCGTCGACCTGGAGCTCTATGCAGGCGAGGTATTGGCGCTGCTGGGCGAGAACGGCGCCGGCAAGAGCACGTTGATGAACATCCTTGCCGGCCTCTATCGCCCCGATGCGGGCGAGATCCTCATCCTCGGACAGCCTGCCGCTATTCACTCACCGCGCGACGCCGCCCTGGCGGGGATCGGGATGGTCCACCAGAACTTCATGCTGGTGCCCACCATGACCGTGGCACAGAACATCGTGCTGGGCATGGCAGACCTGCCATTCATCCCGGACCTGGCGGCGATTGAGGCGCGCATCCGCGAGCTCTCCGCACGGTACGGGCTGCAAGTCGATCCGCGCGCCTATATCTGGCAGCTCGGTGTAGGCGAGCAGCAGCGCGTGGAGATCCTCAAGCTCATCTACCGCGGTGCCGACATCGTCATCCTCGATGAGCCCACCGCCGTGCTCACCCCCCAGGAAGCGCAAGACCTGGGCCGGATCCTTGAGGTCATGCAGGCGGAGGGCAAATCCATCGTCTTCATCACCCACAAGATGGCCGAAGTCATCGCCTTCTCCGACCGCGTCTGCGTTTTGCGCCAGGGACGCGTCGTCGCCACCAAGCGCACAGCCGACACTAACCCTCGCGAACTCGCGCGGCTCATGGTCGGCCGTGAGGTGCTCTTCCGCCTGAACAAGCGCCCGGCCCAGCCCGGGGAGCCGGTGCTCACACTGGATGCCGTGCACGCCACGAATGACAAGGGCCTGCCGGCGCTGCAGGGCGTCTCCCTGGAGGCGCGCCAGGGCGAGATCCTCGGCATTGCCGGCGTCGCCGGAAACGGACAACAAGAGCTGGCCGAGGTCATCACAGGACTGCGCCTGATCAAACGGGGCAAATTGGTGATCAACCAGCGCGACCTCACGCACTGCAGCTCCCTCGAGGCCATCCGCGCCGGGGTCAGCCACATCCCCGCCGACCGGGTTGGGATGGGCTCGGTCGGCGATATGCCCGTCGCCGACAACATCGTGATGAAGGCCTACCGTTTGCCCCCATTGGCCCAAAGGGGAGTGCTCAACCGCCAGCGCATTCTCAACTTCGCGCGCGTCCTGATCGATATCTTCCAGATCGCGACGCCCACGCCCCAGACCCATGTGAAGTTCCTCTCCGGGGGCAACATTCAGAAGACCATCCTCGCGCGAGAGATCGACGCGTGCACCGACCTGCTGGTCGCCGTCTACCCCTCGCGCGGCCTCGACGTCGGCGCTACCGAGGCGGTCCGGCGCCGTCTATTGGAGCAGCGGGACGACGGACGCGCCGTCTTGCTCATCTCGGAGGACCTCGACGAATTGCGCACTGTGGCTGACCGCATTGCGGTGCTCTACGAGGGCCGCGTCATGGGCGTCGTGGACGCCGAGGAGGCTGATGTCGAGACGCTCGGCCTGATGATGGCTGGCGCCGTCGACCAAACGGTTGACGGCGTTGCCGCCAGTCCCCACACGGAAAGCACGCGGCCCCTGTGAAACTCGAACTGAGGAAACGCGAATCGCTCTCACGCCGCGCCGCCATCTTGGTCCCGCTGGTGTCCTTTGGCGTCTCGCTGCTCTTCGGCGCGATCCTATTGGTTGCGTCGGGTGCTAATCCCCTACGCACCTACGCCGCGATGGCCGTGGGCGCCTTTGGCTCAGGTAACGGCCTCAGCGAGGTGCTTGTCAAGAGCATCCCACTGATCCTCACCGGTCTGGGCGTCGCGCTCGCCTTCCGCATGCGCTTCTGGAACATCGGCGCAGAAGGACAA
>JAFGNI010000284.1 GCA_016927095.1 Anaerolineae bacterium
AGCGAATCGGCACGATCTTCAAGCCCAGCCATCGCCAGGATCTCAGCTTGGCGCTGCCGCAATCGGCTTCGGGAGAGGCCATAGGCCTGCCCGTAGAACCGGATATTCTCACTCGCTGTCAGATCATTGTAGAGGGTAAAGCGCTGCGACATATAGCCAACATGGGCCTGCATCGCCTTCGCCTGGGTCGATGGATCGAAGCCCAGGACGCGGGCCTCCCCGGAGGTCGGCTTGAGCAGGCCCAACAGCATCCGGATGGTCGTCGTCTTGCCTGCACCGTTAGGCCCAAGCCAACCGTAGACTTCGCCCTTGTTGACGTGGAAGCTCACGCGGTCCACCGCCGTGAACTGGCCAAAGCGCTTCGTGAGGTCGCGCACCTCGATGGGATGGTCGCTCACCGGTCACCGCCCTCAACGACCGGAGGCTCTCCGTCCGAGGCCACATGCCCTTGGCGCCGTATCAGCGAGATGAAGGCCTCCTCCATGCGTGGTTCGATCTCGCGCATGCCCTCACATGTGATGCCTTCGGAGGCCAGTGCCTGCACGATCTCCTCGCGACGGCGCGCCAAGTCGTCCACAAAGACGTGGAGCATGACGCCGTAGGTCTGAACCTCTAAAACGCCCTCCAACCCGTAAACGAGCCGCTTGGCAGGCACGAAGTGGGATGGCGTGAACTCCAGCAACCTGCCAGGCACATCGGTCTTGATGACGTCAGGAGAATCCTGCGCGACGAGCTTGCCATTGTACATCAGGCCCACCCAGTTGCAGCGCTCGGCCTCGTCCATGTAGGGCGTGCAGACGAAGATCGTGACCCCTTTCTCGACCCGTAGGCTCCCCAGAAGATTCCAGAACTCACGGCGGCTCACAGGGTCGACGCCAAGCGTCGGCTCGTCGAGCATCAGCACTTGGGGTTCGTGCACGAGGCTGCAGGCAAGGGCAAGCTTCTTCTTCATGCCGCCGGAGAGGCGACCAGCCAGCCTGCCCGTGAACTCCGAAAGTCCGGCAAAGGCCAGCAGCTCAGGGATCCGGCATGCTTGCGCCTCGCGACTCACGCCCTGGACATCCGCGAAGAAGCGCATGTTCTCCATCACCGTCATATCGGATGGCAGGGCGAACTGCTGGGCGATGTAGCCGACGCGCTCGCGTATCGCGTAGGTGTCGCGCATGGAGTCAAAACCCAGGATCTCACTCCTCCCTGAGGTCCTGGAGAGCAGCCCGAGGATGACGCGCGTCGTGGTCGTCTTGCCCGCCCCATCGGGCCCGATCAGCCCGTAGGTCTCGCCGCGCCGGACCTGGAGCGTCACCCCGTCCACAGCCTTCACCGTGGCACCGCCGCGTGACCTGAAGTGTTTCACCAAGTCCTGGGTCTGTAGGGTGATCTCGGTTGGCATGTGGTCCTCGTCGACGGCCTCACGGGACAACCCGCTCGCCTGCGCAGCCGGGATCGCCGGCGTCCCGGTGATTTGTACCGGCGTCGTCCAGGTGGGGACGGGCAATCTCCAGTCCGCGGAGTACGAGATCGACAGCAGCTTGTGCCATAGCCCGCAGTTCCTCTGGCGGCGGTGGTGTCACCGTCCCCCGCATGACGGGCAACAGCGGCGCCAGAAAGAGCCCCAGCGCCATCTTGGTCGCCAGGTCGGGATCAACGGTACGGAAGTGACCGGAGGCCATCCGCGCGACAATGAAGGCCCTGATCCGGGAGTAGAGCGTCGTGACCCGTGCTATCCCGAACTCCCGCAGGACCTCGTCATCGGTCCACACCTCAGCCCACAGAATCCGGACAAAAGGCAACCGCGTGAGCACGAGGTCAAATCCCCGCTCCACAATGGTCACCAGATCCTCATTGTCCTCAGGGCGGGCGATCGTGTCGAGCAAAGCATCGGCCTCGCTCTGGAGCTGCTGGAAGATGGCCAGCAGGATATCCCGTTTGCTCCCGAAGTAGTTGTAGAGCGTGCCCTCCGCCATATCCGCGGCCTCAGCGATCGCCCGGGTCGTCGTATTGGGATAGCCCTGCTCCGCAAAGACCCGCGCAGCCGCGTCCATGATCTCCCGGCGACGACGGGCGATCCGCCGTTGGCGGCGGGTGGGGTTGGCTTGGTCCGGTGATTTGTACCGGCGCTGTCGTTCCAGCATGGCACCTCGCTCTTGCCCGCACACCCTTGTGAGGGACCGCTCACAAAATGAGCGGCCGCTCATTTCCGTGTCTTCATGATAGCCTGCGTGTAGCCGGTGTCAAGACCTTCGGCAAGGCTATCACATTTGAACACGGATATGACATCGGCCTGTAGAACAACCGATTGCGTATGTCAACCCTGAGCGGTAGCGCTGTGTAGGCCGGAGCTATGAGATGGCTGAATGCGAAAGTCCTTGGGCGCCGGGCGAGAGCTCTTGGGCGCGGACGGCGGTCGCGCTCCGATAGCGCCCAGGGGCCGCACAAGGCCCCTGGGCGCTGCCCTTGCTTCGTCCCCCCGCTTCGCCGAATCGCGCTTGCTTCAGCGAGCACAGAAGGTAGACTAAGTGTGTCTCGATAGGCAACCTCTCCGTCTCTCTCACCCCGCCCCTCGTCACCCGGATGGACGTCGATTGTGACGTCAGATGGGAGGTCTGATGGCAACCAGCAGGTACAGGTTTGTGCTCCTCGCCCTACTGCTCGCGGCATGCCGCGCCCCGCAGGCGCCCGCGACGGAATCCCCTACCCCGACGGCGCAGACCGTGATGGCAACGCAGCAACCGCTATCCACAGCAACGACCACGCCTGAAGATCCCTATGAGGCCATCCGCACAGAGATGGTGCGGAAGACGATCGAGGCGCGCGGCGTCGATGATCCGGAAGTGCTGGACGCACTACGATCCGTGCCCCGGCACCGCTTCGTGCCGGAGGAGCAACGCAACCATGCCTATGAGGACCATGCGCTTCCTATTGGCTACGGGCAGACCATCTCACAGCCCTATATCGTAGCGTGGATGACGGAGCTTCTGGAACTCGAGCCGGGGGAGAAGGTCCTGGAGATAGGCACGGGGTCAGGATACCAAGCTGCCGTCCTGGCGGAGCTAGAGGGCATTGAGGTCTACACGATCGAGATCGTGCTAGAGCTTGCCGCGCAAGCTTCGGCTCGCCTGGAGGAGCTGGGCTACACAGAGGTAGCCACCAAGGCAGCGGACGGCTATTACGGATGGCCCGAGCATGCCCCGTACGACGCCATCATCGTGACGGCTGCGCCCGACCATCTGCCGCAACCGCTGGCTAATCAGCTTGCCGAGGATGGTCGCCTGGTGATCCCGATCGGACCACCCGGCAGCTACCAAAGCCTGTGGCGCTTCACGTTTGAGGATGGGGAGCTGCGGGCGGAGAACCTTGGCGGTGTCATCTTCGTGCCCTTCACCGGCCAAGGCATACGCTCGGACTAGTAAAGATCCCGTCTCCAAGGCAGCGTGCAGAGTGCAGCCAGGGCGTAGGCCATCGCGCCGGCGACCAAGACCCATGTGAAGCCCACAGAGAGCGACACGAGCGCCGAAAGCACCGACGCGACCACCGACATCGCACCATTGGCCGCCCAGGCCCAAGGCACATGCTGTGGCGCCACCGTGCCGGCGTAGCGCAGCCCCAGGGGAAAAGGCAGCCCCATCAGCAATCCCACGGGTGCCAAGCCGGCGACAGTGACGACCAAGCGCGGACCCCACGGCAGTGACAGGAGCCCACTATAGAGCACGGGGAGCCCGATCGCCGTCCCGGCGATGAGCGCCACCAGGGCAGCCAGGGCCCAGACCGGCTGCATCCTGAGGCGGGACGACAGGGCGCTGCCAACGCCGGAGAAGGCCAACAGCGTGAAGAGCACCACCGTCACGGCGCGAGCGGGATACCCCAGGAAGCGTATGGTCTGCTGCATCAGGGGGATCTCGACAAAGAGATAGCCCAGCCCAAGAAGGCCGAAGTAGGTCAGGAGCAGGCCCGCAGACACCGGGGGCTGTGTGAACTCAGTCGCTGGGGCACGCCGCGCCACGACCACCGGCAGACCGATCAAGGCGGCAGCTGCGACAAGGCTGAGGACCAGGAGCGCCAGGAGCACGAAGTAGCCGGCGCCGCCAAAAGGCTGCCAGGTCCTGCCCAGCTCCGCCAGAACCTGTCCCGCCTGCGACCAGCGGAAGAAATGTCCGAAGAAGGG
>JAFGNI010000285.1 GCA_016927095.1 Anaerolineae bacterium
GGCGTTAAGGTGGTTCCTTGGGACTTCGACACGCTCTTCGCCCCCCTCGGGCCGCCTGTCCGGCGCACCGAGGTACTGCCGGTGCAGGAGATCTTCGAGTCCCCGTCGGGGAAGGCTCTGATCGACTTCGGACAGAACCTAGTCGGTAGATTGCGGATCAAGGTCAGCGGGCCGGCGGGACAGACGATCACACTGCGGCACGCCGAGGTCTTGGAGAACGGTGAGTTGGGCACGCGACCGTTGCGCCACGCCAAGGCGACGGACCGCTATACCCTGCGCGGTAGCGACGCCACAGCGCCTGAGGTCTGGGAGCCCCGTTTCACCTTCCACGGCTTCCGCTATGCCGAGGTGGATGGCTGGCCCGGTGAGATCGACAAGGACGCCATCGAAGCCGTCGTCTGCCACTCCGACATGGAGCGCACCGGTTGGTTCGAGTGCTCCAACCCGCTGATCAACCAGCTGCATCAGAATGTCGTTTGGGGTATGCGCGGCAACTTCCTGAGTATTCCTACCGACTGCCCACAGCGCGACGAACGGCTTGGCTGGACCGGTGACATTGAGGTGTTCTCGCCGACCGCGAGCTTCCTCTATGACTCTGCGGGATTCTTGCAGTCCTGGCTGGCGGATCTGGCAGCGGATCAGGATGAGACCGGTGGCGTGCCCTTCGTGATCCCCGACATCATGGGGCGCAAGGGATCGGCGGGTGCTGCATGGGGAGATGCGGCCACGGTTGTCCCGTGGGTGCTCTACCAGCGCTTCGGCGATAAGAAGATCCTGGCGGATCAGTTTGCGAGTATGAAGGCCTGGGTGGACCTGATCGACAAGCTGGCCGGCGAGAACCGGCTTTGGGACACCGGGTTCCAGTTCGGTGACTGGCTCGACCCGGCGGCGCCGCCCGACAACCCCGGTGCAGCCCTGACGCCGGGCTACATCGTCGCGACGGCCTATCTGGTGCGGTCAGCGGAGATCGTGGCGGAGACCGCACAGATCCTCGGTCGGGATGAGGAGGCTGTGCACTATACGGCTCTTGCCAACGAAGTTCGCCAGGCCTTCCAGCACGAATACGTCACGCCGGCAGGGCGCATCCTGGGCGACGCGGCAACGGCCTACGCCCTCGCCCTCCAGTTCGCGCTGCTGCCCGAGGGTTCCCAGCGCGAGCACGCCGGCGAGCGGCTTGTGGCGCTGGTCCGTGGCAACGGTTTCCGCATCAACACCGGCTTCGTGGGCACGCCCCTGATCTGCGATGCGCTCTGCAGTCAGGGCCACATCACGACCGCCTACCGGTTACTCACCCAGACAGAGAACCCGTCGTGGCTGTATCCCGTGACGATGGGCGCGACGACGGTCTGGGAGCGGTGGGATAGTATGCTGCCCGACGGGTCCATCAACCCGGGCGAGATGACCTCCTTCAACCACTACGCCCTCGGCGCCGTCGCCGACTGGATGCACCGCACCTTGGCCGGCCTCGCCCCGGATGCCCCTGGTTACCACAGGTTGGACTTGTCGCCCAGCCCCGGTGGCGGTCTCACCTACGCCACGGCACGCCATCTCACGCCCTATGGTATGGCATCGTGCTCGTGGCAGCTCACCGATGAGGGCATCACCGTCGAGGTCGAGGTGCCGCCGAACACCACCGCGCGCGTGACCCTGCCAGGCAAAGAGAATGAGCCGTTCGATGTCGCTGCAGGCAGCCACGCCTGGACCTACGCGTACGAAGCACCGGGCGCCAAGCGCAAGCCCATTACCCTCGACAGCACCATCGGTGAGCTTCTTGATGGCGAAGTGGCCTTTGCGGCAGTGATGCAGGCGGTACCTGGTCGTCACCACGGCGCGTCGATGGGCATTCTGAGTCAGGAAGACACGACCTTGCGGGACGCCTTTGGCTTTATGCCGGGCAGCGAGGAGGTCTTGCAGATCATTGAGAAGGCGCTAGAGGAGGTTGATCATGAAAGCACTCGTCGTCTATGATTCTGTCTTCGGGAACACGGAGAAGGTCGCGCAGGCGATGGGGGAGGCGCTGTCGGCACGCGCAGACGTGGAAACCCGTAGGGTTGCGGACACCAAGCCCGCGGACCTTACCGGCGTCGACGTCTTGGTCGTCGGTTCCCCCACGCGGGCGTTCAGCCCCACGCCCGACACAAAGAAGCTACTCAACGCGATCCCGGCCAAGGGACTGCAGGGCACCAAGGTCGCGGCGTTCGACACCCGCATCTCGGTGGAGAAGACCAACAACGCATTCCTGAGCTTTATGGTCAGCATCTTCGGATATGCTGCCAAGCCCATCGCCAAGCGGCTGACCCGAAAGGGCGGCACGGAGGTTATGGCGCCTGAGGGCTTCTTCGTCGAGGGCACCGAAGGACCCCTGACCGAGGGTGAGCTCGAGCGTGCCAAGGCCTGGGTTACCCAGATCGTCTAGTACGTGAAGCTGCACCACTCGCTCCTCTGTAGGGCGAGTAGCTGACTCGTCCACGCGCGAACCAACCCTTTCGCGCGCGTGGCTCCGCGCTCACGCCCTGCACTCTTGTTGCGCTATGCTCCTGCTGCGGCCAGCTCGGCTGGAAGAGCCTCTTGAGCACCATGCCATCTGTCTGACCTGCTTAGCCTGCGGACGTGTGCCCCTCTCTTGACATCGCTGCGATCTACCGGTATAATCGTTCAACCTTTCGGATCTTTCAGATGGATACAATCGATAGGAGAGTGTCGTGGAACAAATGCCCTTTATGGAGACGATTACCCAGTACTTGATCGAGACTGGGCCAAAAGGGTGTGATGATGAACCGGTTAAGCTCCCGTCGTTGGGCGACCTCGCCAAGGAGATGGGCGTCAGCCGGGGCAAGCTGCGCGAGGAGTTGATCGCCGCGCAGGCCTATGGCGTTGTCGAGATGCGTCCCGGCGACGGCACCTACGTCAATGCCTTCGACTTCTATGCCGCTGTCCGTCCTGCCGTCGTCTATAGCATCGCCTGCGACCGGAGCAACTTCGACCACTTCCGCAAGCTGCGCGCCCACCTCGAGGTCGCCTTCTGGGACGAGGCAACCCGGGCGTTGGACCAGGACGATCTCACCGAGCTGGAAGCCATCGTGGCGCGGGCCGGCCGCAAACTCGCCAGCAAGCCGATCCAGATCCCGCACGACGAGCATCGCGAACTGCATATGCGCATCTTCTCAAAGCTGGGGAACCCCTTCGTCCAGGGGCTTCTCAAGGCCTATTGGGATGCTTATGAGGCGGTGGAGCTTCATCTCTTCTTCGAGCTCAGCTACTACACTGAGATGTGGAACAGCCACCGCGCGATGGTCGAGGCGCTGCGCGCCAACCAAGGGGCACGGGGACGGGACGTGCTGGCGCAGCACTTCACGATATTGGAGAATCGCTTGCAGACGCCCGATCGATAGCGGACCGGCGGAGGTCGGGTCCGGCACAGAGCTCGGGGGGGCTCGCCGGGGTGCCTGATCGGGTCCGCTGCACCATACCGTTGGTTTGCCAAGCCAGGAGGAGGGGAAGCGATGGCGTTCACAATGCTTACGCCGGAGTTCCGCATTGAGCGGGACGAGGCGCGCTGCATCGCATGTCAGGTCTGCGTGCGCCAGTGCGCCAACGACTGTCACGAGTACGATGCCGGTGAGGACTGCGTCTACAGTGACTACGCCCGCTGTGTCGGCTGTCACCGCTGCGTGACGCTCTGTCCCACCGGCGCGCTGACCATCAGGCAGAACCCCCTGGAGTTCCGGCCCAACGCCAACTGGACGGGCGACCGGCTCCGCAACATCTACAAGCAGGCTGAGACCGGCGGCATCCTGCTCTCGGGGATGGGCTGTGACCGCCCCTACCCGATCTACTTCGACCATCTGCTCCTCAACGCCTCGCAGGTGACTAATCCCTCCATCGATCCGCTGCGCGAGCCGATGGAGCTACGCACCTACATTGGCCGCAAACCCGATCGGGTTGAGGTCATTCAGGGGGTGGACGGGGTCTCGCTAGTCACCGAGATGGCGCCGCAGCTGATCTTGGAGACCCCGATTATGTTCTCGGCGATGTCCTATGGCTCCATCAGCTACAACGCCTGCCTCTCGTTGGCCCGCGCTGCCAAGCAGAGCGGCATCATGTACAACACCGGCGAAGGTGGCCTGCATCCCGATCTCTACGAGTATGGCCCCTACACGATCGCCCAGGTGGCCTCCGGTCGTTTCGGCGTGCACTCGACCTATCTCGAGACTGCGGCGGCGCTGGAGATCAAGATCGGCCAGGGCGCCAAGCCCGGCATCGGCGGTCACCTCCCCGGCGAGAAGGTCTCCGCCGACGTCTCCAGGACGCGTATGATCCCCGAGGGCACCGACGCGCTCTCGCCGGCCCCGCATCATGACATCTACTCCATCGAGGACCTGCGGCAGCTGATCTACGCGCTGAAGGAGGCCGTCGACTATCAGAAGCCGGTAGGCGTCAAGATCGCCGCTGTGCACAACATCGCCCCGATCGCCAGCGGCATCGCCCGCGCTGGCGCCGACTACATCGCTATCGATGGCATCCGTGGCGGCACCGGCGCCGCGCCGACCATCATCCGCAACAATGTGGGCATCCCCATCGAGTTGGCCATCGCGGCGGTCGACACCCGCCTGCGCCAGGAGGGCATTCGGAACGAGGTCTCCCTGATCGGCGCCGGCTCCATACGCAACAGTGGCGACGTGATGAAGCTCATCGCCCTGGGCGCCGACGCGGCCTACATCGGCACCGCCGCCCTGGTTGCGATGGGCTGCCACGTCTGCCAGAAGTGCTACACGGGCAAGTGCAACTGGGGCATTGCGACGCAGGATCCCTATCTGACCAAGCGCCTCAACCCCAACATCGGCAGCCGGCGCCTGGCCAACTTGATCCGCGCCTGGTCGCTGGAGATCAAGGAGATGCTGGGTGGGATGGGCATCAACGCCATCGAGAGCCTGCGCAGCAACCGCGATCACCTGCGCGGGGTGGGGCTCAATGAGGTCGAATTGGACGCGTTGGGCGTCAAGGCTGCAGGCATCGCCTAAGGTCGGGACGAGGGGGAGGGGAACGATGAAGCGGATCTACGTCAACGAAGAATACTGCATCGGCTGTCGTTTGTGTGAGATCCATTGTGCCGTTCAGCACTCGCGGTCCAAGAAGATCATCAAGGCCTTCAGGGAAGAGATGCCGCGGGCGCTGGCTCGCGTGTTGGTCGAGGAGGAGGGCCCACTCTCTTTCGCGATGCCATGCCGCCACTGCGAGGACGCCCCGTGCATCGAGGCCTGCATCGTCGGCGCGATGCACCGCGATGAGGAGACCGGCGCCGTTCTCTGCGACGAGGA
>JAFGNI010000286.1 GCA_016927095.1 Anaerolineae bacterium
CACCAGGGTTGGATAGCTCGGGCTGGTCACGTCGACGATGCGCAGCCCGTCATCCCCATCGGCCACGTACGCCATCCCCCCAGCCACTGCGACGTCGACAGCATAGCCGGATGTGCCGTGGAAGCCGATCTCTGCCGGCCGTTCCGGATCTGACACGTCGATGATGCGCAGCCCGCTCCACCAGTCGGCAACGTAGGCGGTTGTCCCGTTTACAAACAGGCGGCTGGCGGCGACCGGTGTATCACAAGAGCCCAGTTCGACCGGATCCATCGCGTCGCCCACATCCAGGATGCGCAGGCCAGCCTCACCGTCGGCCACATAAGCCGTCTCTCCGATGACGACGATGCCATAGGCCAGTCCGGGGCTATCCCAGACGCCAAATAGGACGGGCTCGGTCGGCTCGGACACGTCCAGGACAAGCAGGCCGTACGCTTCGTCCGCAACGTAGGCCCTTGGCCCAGACACAGCTACGCCCGACGCAGTGCCCGGCGTATCATACCGCCCAATCTCGATGGGATGAAAGGGGTCTGCTACGTCGAGGATGCGCAGCCCGCTTCCCCCGGCGGCGACGTAGGCCATCGTGCCTGCAAGGGCCACCTGGTGAGCGGACGCCGGCGTCACCTCCACCCCCACTTCGATAGGTTGGGTCGGATCGCTGACGTCAATGACCCGCACGCCGGCATCCCCAGCAGACACGTAGGCGATGTCCCCGTTCACGGTGACGCCTATCACGACGCCAGGTAGCGGGGCCGTCTGGCCGAGGAGGATCGGCTCCTCCGCGATGGACACGTCTACCACAGCCAACCTCGGCCCGACGCCGATGTAGGCCAGGTTGCTGCGCACGGCAACTGCGTGCGTGACTCCGCCGATCTGTCCCACTTGCTCGATGTGGACTGTGCGTCGCCCTCCGGGACCCGTCCGCGATGTCCAGTCCAGCTCGGACACAGCCGACGTCGTACCACCATCGGCATAACCGATCTGCCCAGTCGCCAGCGTGACTGCGACTGCCAGGACGGCCAAGACGGAAAAAACGACAGACCCTCTTGCTTTCACGACCACTCTCTGCATGATGACCTGAATGCCCGCTTTCATAGCATGCCCTCCCTTCCTACGCGCATAGAGAAATCACACATTTTCTGACCATTACATGCAGGGACGGGGTCAAGTGTTCGCCCTTTTCCTGGTCGTCTATCTCCTACGGCGTGTATCCCCTGAGTACAAGCGGCAGATACGCCCACTGATTGGGCAGAAGCGTGGTCAGGCGGTAGACGCCGCTATTCATGACCATACCCGCCCCACCGTCCCTCGGCCCGGCTGAGGCCCGGACCTGGGACCCTGCCGCGATGGGTGCAGCAAACCCCCCGGTAACGCTCGCATAGATGATGACACGTCCCTCATCACGCCCGCTGGCCATGGCAAAGACAGTGGCGTCGTGGGCGATGGCCTCCACCGGCTCCCAGGTCTCTCCGTCGTCCATGCTGCGCATCAGGCCAAAGCCGTAGAGCCATTCTCTCCAGTACAGCGTGGCGGGGATCGTGGGCGCATAGATGCCCCAATTCCAGATCTCCCGATCGGTCACCGTCCACGCCTCACCGCCGTCGAACGAGCGCATGATCTTGTTGCACACGGCCAGCACCCGCCCGGATTGATGGGGATGGGCGAACGGCCGACCACCCCTGCAGTCGACCTCGGCAGGGATGGGTTCGAGTACCTGCCAGTGTTCCCCACCGTCAGTGCTCTTGAGCATGGGTCCGGCCCCCGTGCCAGCGTAGACCAGATCAGGATCGACAGCGTCAAAGGAAAAGGAGGCGTGGATGTCAATGGCGTCCGAGATGATGAGCTGGCTCCAGCTTTCTCCATAGTCGTGGCTGATGGCCAGCCCGCCGGTATGTTGCGGATGCTCCGGATCCCATGGCAGGTGGTAATAGTGGATGCTGGCGAGTATCCGGCCAGGCCGCAACGGGTGGGGAGCCACAAAGTACACTAGCCCATTCCATTCCTCTGGGGGTTCAGGCAGCGGCAATACGGAGGTGTGCCAGTTGCTGGCGTCCCCTTCGACGATCTCAACGGCAGGCAAGCCAGCGATACCCACGGGGCCTGTGCTGCCACCCAGATAGACGCGCGTGGTGGTAAAGGGATCCACAGCCAGCCCGTGAGGATTGCCTGAATTGCAGTCGTAGCCATAGGTGTCGACGTTCATCTGCTGCCAGGAGGCACCGCCGTTGTTGCTGCGCATGACACCCCGCATGGTTGTATAGGCGTACACCTGCTGCGGATCGGCGGGAGAGACGGCCAGCGCATGAGCCTGGATTCCGGCGAACCCCTCGTTCAGTTGCTGCCAGGTCAGCCCCCGGTCTGTGCTCTTGTACATGCCGCACACAGAATTCCAGTAGTAGCAATTAGACCCGGCGTAGATGAGATCGGGCTGGGCAGGGTCGAAAGCGACCACGGTCATGTCCGGCAGGGCGGTGGTCATGGGCTGCCAGGTGGCACCGCCGTCTGCGCTGGTGTAAAAGCCGACGGGAGAGTTGTCGACGTCTGACCACATCGTCCCCCAGGGATCAAAGATCGGTAAGTGCTCCCACATATTCGGGTCCTGGTCGATATCCACCGCCGCCCACTGGGTCAGGCCCGCGTCCAGGCTCTTGTAGACCATGATGTCTGCGCGGGTGAGACGGCCGATCCACACCTCGTGCGGGTCATGCGGATTGATCACCAGATTGCCAATCATGCAGGCACAGGGACGCGCCGCCCACTGCCAGCTCGCGCCGCCATTCTGGCTGGCGAAAACGTTGCCGTTGGCCGTGGCCAACACCATGTGCTGGCCGGTGGGGTCATCCGGGTAGAACGCCAGAGCCATGACATCGGTATCGGTGAGGCCGTCCGTCATGGTCACCCAGGTGGTGCCGTAATCGTCGGAGCGGAACACACCTGTGTGCTTGCTCGGAGCATGGTCAAACACGTTCACATCGGGGGACAAGGTTGCGTACAGCACCCCAGGCATCGACGGGTGAGCCAGGGGGTTGATCGCCTGTCCGTTCTCGTGCTGCGAGATGGTGATATCGTCCCAGCTTTCCCCGCCATCCAGCGAGCGGTACAGGCCATAGATGGACCCAAAGTACAGCACGTGCGGTTCTGGCGACGATAGGGACACGTTCAGCGCCGCGGAGTTGGGCAGCAACAGCTCCCAGTGCTCCATGGCATCGCGACTGACGACCAAACCGGCGCTGCTGGAGGCGTAGAGGGTGGTGGGCGTGATCGGATGCAGAGTCAGTTGGTGCACGTTGCCGCCATACGGCCCGCCCGTGGTCCACACCCCAAGGCCCTGGGTGACGGTGAAGGCATTGGAAAGGGTGCATGTGCCCCCATCAGCGTTGACCACCGTCAAGGTGTAGACGCCCGGCTCCAGCCCCCAGGGGACGGTGGCCGTCAGCTGCGTGGAGCTCACCCAGCCAACGTCGTCCAGTTCCGTGCCATCCAACTGCACCGTGGCGCTGATGGCAAAGCCGGTGCCGGTGATAACGATGGGGGTACCCAGGTCGTTGGGGGCAGAGGTGGGGTCAACCTCGATCACGGTGGGAGCCGTGTTGAGCGGCATGGCCGGCGCTGCCTCGGGAGGCCCGGCAATGGCTCCACCCGTCAGGCCGAACAGAAAAAGCAGCGCAGTTATCGAGATCAGCAGGACGACAGATGTTGTGAGCCATTTCTTGTCCATCGTACCCTCCTTTTTAGCCTGTCCAGTGACCTCTCGCGCGGGCCCAGGGGCGTCATTGTGCCCAAGCTGGAGCATGGATGGGAAAGCGACCGTGTACGGACTTGCACACAAAGGGTGTGACCGGGGGGGGCAGCAGGTCGGCACAACGGTTCACTTGTTCTTGATAGTCAGCGGCAGGAATGTCCACTCTGGAGTCCAGCTCGTATCCTGGATCACAGACAGCTTTTTGCTCTGCTCCACCTCGTGACTGTGGTGCGTCACGTAAAGCCGCGACAGCGCCGGGTAGACGGCGTAATCCGCGATGCTGGCATCCAGGAACACGCGGCCCAAGGTCCGGTTGAAATCCCCATCATAGGCACGGAATAGCGTGCTGCCCGTTGCGCCGTACAGGCGATTGGTCTGCGGGTTCGTCTCCAGGTGCCCGCTTGCTCCCGAGGTCATCCCCAGTTCAGCGTGGGTACTGCCGTCCAGGATCAGTACGCCCGACTGATCGCTGCGAGACACCCACACGTACACGCGGTTCGTCGCCGGGTTCACGGCCACGTCGCCGATCGACGTAAAGTCTAGCGTCTGCGCCACCTCATCGGTGGCCGGGCTGATGACGTGCAAGACGTCGCCGAACGAGTAGGTGCAGTAGGCATAGCCCGTCGTCGGGTTGACTGCCATATCGATCGATTCGTAATAGCTAGAGGTACCCAGGTTAAGGGTGCGGACATGGGTCAGTGTCACGCCGTCGTAGATCTTGACCACATCCGGCTCGCCGATGTAAAAGCCAGTGTCGGCAATGTACACACGTCCATTGGTCGAGTTGACAAAGATGTCGTTCCCGCTGCCCAGGTTCCCGATCACCTGCTCATTCGTGCCACTGATGACGTGGGTCTTGCTGCCGGTGACGGCATAGATCTGATTCCGCGTCTCATCCACGGCTACGTCGGGCGAACCGAGATCGCCAGGCAGGGAAATGTAGGAAAGCGAGTCCAGCGTGGTGGCATCAAACACGGAAATGCCTCCGTCTACCCCCACGTACAGGCGATTGGTCAGCGTGTTCACCGCGACTCCGTCCCCGTCTTCCGGCAGAGTGAGCGTGGCGGTGACGCGGGGGAGCGGCGGTGTCGGCGCCGGGCTTGTGGGCGAGGCATCCTGGAGGATGCTCATTTTCTTGCGCCAGGTCGAAGGGCTGGTGGCGTGCGTGCCAAACAGTTGGCCCAGGCTCAGGTGGACATCATAGTCCACCAGGTTGCCGTCCAGGTAGACGTATCCGACGACGCTGTCCGTGGCCAGGTCGGCGACCCGCACCACGTAGCCAGGCGAAGCCGGGTCCAGGCCGTAGAGGCGGTTGGTCAGTCGGTTGAGGCGCAACTGTGTGCCCAGCCGGGCAATGGCGCCCACCTGCGTGTGAGTCGTTCCCTCCAGCACGATCACATCCTCGCTGCCTGTTCCCACGTACACTCGATGGGTATCGGGGTTTACCGCTACGGAGCCGACGTCATCCACATGCACGCGCGTCACCTCGGCGTGGGTATTGCCGTCCAGCACGCGCAGATCGTCGTCGCCCGTGAAGGCGATGTAGACCCGGTTCGTCGTCGGATTTGCCGCCAGATACACATAACCGATAGCACCCGGGTCGCCCACCGTGATGTCGGGAAGCCAGGTGTTGGTGGCCCCGGCGAGCACGTGAACCACCGCGGGGTCGGTCAATCGGTCGGCAATGTACACCCGATTGGTCACAGAGTTCACGACGGCCTCGTCGCCGCGCGTCTGAAAGTTTGCCAGCACCGTATTCGTGTTGCCGTCGATGACGTACGTCCGGAACGCGATGGCGTAGACTCGGTTCGTCACGGGATTCACAGCCACGTCGTAGCATGCGCCATAGTTACCAGGAAGCGCGATCGTTGCGACGAGGGCATAGGTCTGGGCGTCGTACACGTGGATCTGGCTCCCAACGGAGACATACGCGCGATTCGTGCCGGTGTTCACGGCGATGCCCCCGCCGGTCGCGCCCAGATCAATCACGCCGGTGATCATCTGCGCATAGGCATGCGGGCCGATGCCCCCCTCCACGATAAGGGCCGCCATCACTACGATCACCACCACAACCAGGCACTTGCGTTTGGCGATTATCTGACCTTTGTTCACATTGTCCTCCCAAGACAGCCCCCCTGTGCAGGCGCTTCGCGCAGCCTGCGCAAGGGCAATGCTACTCGCCTTTGACAACCAGCGGCAAGAACAGCCGCGGGGGGGAAAGGATGGTGGTCAACCGGAACACGCCCGAACCGAGTAGGGTGGTGCTGTCACCCGCATCCAGACTCATCAAACCGGGCTGTGTGACTGCGCCACCCGTAACCCCAACGTAAACGATCACCCGTTCGCCATCGCTCGTGGTGGCCAATGCCCCGATGCTCCCCACGGACATCCCGGCAACCACTTCCCAGGTTTGTCCATTATCCGCACTGCGCCGTAACCCATGACTGAAGGAGCCGTAGTACAAGAGGGGCGGATCGTGGGCATCGTAAGCCAGGACGAACACCCACGGGCCAGCCAGTTCCCAACTATGCCCGCCATCGGTAGAACAAAAGATCCCGTTCTCCCCGCCCGGAATACCCAGACCGCTTTCCGTCAACCCGACAAGGATCATGTTGGGATTCGTAGGATGGATAGCAATGGTCACGATATCTGAAAGATCTGACCAGGAGTAGAGAGGCTGCCAGGTTGTCCCGCCATCCGTGCTCTTGAGCAAAGTTCCGCCACGCGTGCCAGCATAGACAATCTGCGGGTCTACCGGATCGTAGACGATCACAGCAACGTGGCTGATCGGCACCGTAGGCTGGATCATCTCCCAGTGCTCGCCATAATCCTGGCTGAGGTAAAGGCCTCCCTGCGGGCCAACCCAGCCTCCGCCGACCGGATAAAAGCCGGTGCCCGCCAGCACACGCCCGGGCTGCGTGGGGTGCGGAGCGACCACGTGCGTGCGTCCCCACCAACCGTCCAACCGCTCGGGAAGCGTGAGCGGAACCGTCACCCAGCTCTCGCCGCGATCATCACTGATGCGCACGCAAGGCTGATCATCCTGCTGGCAACTGAAATACACGCGGGTTGGCGTAGAAGGATCCACAGCCAGGTTGGCCGCCCAGCCTGGAGAGGGAACATCCAGGGCCTGCCAGGAGCGCCCACCGCTGTTGCTCCTGAGCACACCGCGGCTGTTCGTCGAAGCGTAGACCTCGTCCACATCGTGGGGTGAGACCGCCAGTGCGTATGGCGAGACCCCACTCAAGCCCTGCTGTGACTCGAACCACACAGCTCCACCGTCCACGCTCTTGTACAGACCTTTGCCTGTCGCGGCATACAAGGTAGGATTGGCGGGGTCTGCCGACGCGTCGACCGCGAAATTCAAAACGCCGTGGGTGAAATCCGTCCACCCCGGGAGTCCGGTAACTTGATCCCAGGTCTGACCGCCATCCGTGCTGACATAGGCGTAGTCCGTCGCTATCCAGAGCGTGCCGGATATGGCCGGATGGAAGGTGAGGGTATGGACCGATTCACTCGGCGTTGTGACATGCTCCCAGGTTGTAAACCCAGCATCCTTGCTTCTGAATACGCCGTATCCCGGCCCAGAAGCCGGCATTTGGGCTACGGCCCAGGCCTCGTGCGCGCCGAAGGGATTGAAATAGACGTATCCTAACCACCGCGCCAGGTGGGCGGCAAAGTTCCACTGCTCCCCCCCATCCGTGCTGGCAAAAACGTTGCCGTTGACCGTGGTCAGGATCATGATGTCGGGGTTCAGAGGATGAAAGGCCAGACCATAGACATTGACATCCGTCAGGCCCTTCGTCATGGTGATCCAGTTCTGGCCACGGTCCGTAGATTTGAAAACCCCTGCACCTGTCAGCCCATAGGCTGTCAGATATACGGTACCAGAGATGGTTGGATGGACGAAGGGTTTATATTCGGCAACACAGCCTACCGGTGGAACGGAAGGTTCCCAGGTTATGCCGCCGTCTTCGGAGCGGACGTGGCAAGTTCCTGCGACATTATTCGCGCCAATGTACATCACATTGGGCTGGTGGGGGTCGATGGCCAGCCGGGTGGGAGTAGGGTCGAGAAAAACAGGCTGCCAGTGTTCCCCGGCATCAGAACTGGAATACAACCCGCTTCCCCCCACCGTAACGTATAGCTGCGATGGATTGGTTGGATGCAGCACGACCAACTGAACAAAGCCTCCATACGGCCCACCGGTGGTCCACACGCCGATGCCCTGGGTGACGGTGAAGGCATTGGGGAGGGTGCCTGAACCCCCGTCGGGGTTTTCCACCTTTAAGGAGTAGATGCCCGGTTCTACACCCCAGGGGATAGTAGCGGAGATCGTATTCTCACTCGCCCAACCAACATCCGCTAGAACGTTGCTGCCCAACGTGACGGTACATCCGACGGCGAAACCAGTGCCGCTGATCACCACCGGGGTATCCAGGTCATTGGGTGCGGTGTTGGGAATGATGGCGGTCACGATGGGTGTCGCACTTGGACTTGATAGGTCTCCGACTGCATTGGCGCGCGTCGTCTTGGCAAACCAGAAAGTAGCAAAGAGAGCTATCATCGGAACGATCAACGCAAAAGAGAATCTAGCAAACCTGTTTTTCATCTTCGCCGTCCCTCCCTTCAACCAACGCGCGGGGCCAGCACTTGCCCGAGAGAGCTGTCATCTGCCTCTTCTTCGCCTTCGCTCGTCACGTGTACGCAGCCCGTGTCCGAGGGATCTCTTCCACATGATAGGACGTTTCGGACAAATGTGCATCGGTCAAAAGGAGGATCTTGAGCCCCTCTGGGAAACGGCCACCCTATGTAATTTTCATAGGTATGGCACAAAAGGGCATTTTGTGCTATACTCGACTATTACGAGTGCCTGGCGATCCCCAGGTCGCATGGGGGACTGCTACTGTGCAGATTCGGGGGAAGAACGGTAGATGGCTTATCATCCCGACAACCCAGTGATCATTCAGAGTGACAAGAGCGTCCTCCTGGAGGTGGACAACGACCGCTATCAGGACGCGCGCGACATGTTGGCCCGCTTCGCCGAGCTGGAAAAGAGCCCGGAGCACATTCACACCTACCGCATCACGCCGCTGTCGCTGTGGAACGCCGCTGCAGCAGGGTTAAGCGCGGACGACATCGTCGACGCCCTGCACCGGTTCACCAAGTACGACGTGCCGGGCAACGTGACCACCGACATCCGGGACTACATCGGGCGCTATGGGCGGCTCAAGCTGGTGCGCGCGCGCCCCGACCACCCGGAGGAGGAATCGGACCACAACCTGTTTCTCGTATCGGATGAGCCAGCGCTGATCGCCGAGGTGGTCCACCACAAGACGCTCAAGTCATTCATCGTCGAACAGGTCGACGGCCATACGCTGCGGGTAAACCCGGCGCAGCGCGGGCATATCAAGCTGACCCTGGTCCGCTTTGGCTTCCCAGCCCAAGACCTGGCCGGGTACGTCGAGGGCGCAGGGCTGCCCATGCACCTCCTGAGCCGTGCGCGCAGCGGAGCTCCCTTTGTCTTGCGCCACTATCAGCAAGAAGCGGCCGACATCTTTTACGCCAAAGGGCAGCGATATGGCGGCAGCGGGGTGGTGGTCCTGCCCTGCGGCGCGGGCAAGACCATGGTCGGCATGGCGGCCATGGCCCAGATGCAGTGCGCCACGTTGATCCTCACCCCCTCCACCGTCGCCGCGCGGCAGTGGAGGACCGAGCTCCTGGACAAGACCGACCTGCACGAGGAGGATATTGGGGAATACACGGGCCACGCCAAGGAAATCCGCCCGGTGACGCTGGCGACTTACCAGATCCTGACCTACCGCAGACGCAAAGGGGCTGCCTTTCCACATTTTGGCCTTTTCAACGAGCGCAACTGGGGGCTGATCATCTACGACGAAGTCCACCTTCTGCCCGCGCCGGTCTTTCGCATCACTGCAGAGATCCAGGCTCGCCGCCGCCTGGGACTCACCGCCACCTTGGTCCGCGAGGATGGTCTGGAGGAAGACGTCTTTGCCCTGATAGGTCCCAAAAAATACGACGTCCCTTGGAAGGACCTGGAGCGGCAGGGATGGATCGCCACCGCCGAGTGCCACGAGATCCGCATCCCCCTGTGCGATGACCTGCGGATGGTGTATGCTGTGGCCGAGAGCAGGGAAAAGGCCACCATAGCCGCCAACAACCCGGACAAGTTCCCGGTGCTGGACACCCTCCTGGAAAAACACCGCGAAGACTCGGTGATGGTCATCGGCACCTATCTCGAGCAGCTCAAGCAGATCGCCAAGCGCACCCACGCTCCGTTGATCACCGGCAAGACGCCGGTCAAGAGACGGGAGGAGCTGTTCCGGCAACTTCGTGGAGGCGAGATCAGCACCCTGATCATCAGCAAAGTGGGCAACTTTTCGATCGACCTGCCCGACGTCAACGTAGCCATCCAGGTCTCGGGGACTTTTGGATCCCGTCAGGAAGAGGCACAGCGTCTGGGTCGCATCCTGCGGCCCAAGCGCAACGGCCTGATCGCCCACTTTTACACCCTGATCAGCCGGGACACCCGCGAGCAAGAGTTCGCCGCCAAGCGCCAGCTCTTCTTGACCGAGCAGGGATACCGCTACGAGATCCTGTACGAGGACGAACTGGACGACTATGAACCCACGCTGTTGGAGCTGGTCGCCGAAGAACGGAGGCCATACTTGACCGCAGGAGGATCGTAGCCCCATGTCAGATGACCGGCAGGATGGCGCTACTCCTGTGTCCGGGTTCGAGACCGAGTACCGCGAGATGCTGGCGCAACAGACGATCGCCGAGCTACGCACCCTGGCCCGGAATCGCGGCATTTCTGTCCAGGGCGCCCGCAAAGATCCCATCGTCGCCGAGATGGCCGCCCAGCTCAGCGACCTGGACGCCATCTCTGCACAGATACGCGCCCTGGACGAGCCTCATCGAGAGCTCCTTATCTACATCCACTTGACGGTGACCCCGGGATACGGCGTCAGCCCCGAGAGCATCGTCGACAGCCTGGTCCACCAGCAGAAGGTAGAACACAGAGGCACGGTCTATAGCCAGATCCGGAGCCTTAGCGC
>JAFGNI010000287.1 GCA_016927095.1 Anaerolineae bacterium
ACGCGCGCGAGGAGGCCGAGATCGCGGTGTTCGCAGAGAACAACCAGAAGCTGAAGGCAGCCTCAACGACTGCGCAGATCCTCTCCGGCTTCATGGGGCCGCTGATGAACCTCCTGAACAACTTCAACTTCGCCGTGGTCGCCGGCGTGGGGGGCTGGATGGCGGTCCAGGGACTGGCAACGGTGGGCACGATCGCGAGTTTCATCAACTACGCCCGCCAGTTCTCCCGACCGCTCAATGATATCGCCCAGCTGTACAATCAGATCCAGTCAGCCTTGGCGGGCGCCGAGCGGGTCTTTGAGATCTATGATGAGGAGCCGGAGATTCAGGATGCGCCGAATGCTGTGGCGCTGGAGATGGTTGAGGGCGACGTCGTTTTCGATGACGTGGACTTCAGCTACGAGTCGGATGTACCGGTGCTGAAGAGCGTCAGCCTGCATGCGGAGCCTGGTCAGACCATCGCGCTCGTAGGCCCCACGGGCGCCGGCAAGACCACGATCGTTAGCCTGCTGACCCGGTTCTACGACATCGACCGGGGCCGTGTCTTGATTGATGGCCACGATCTTCGGCAGCTCAAGATGGACGACCTGCGACGTCAGTTGGGCATCGTGCTGCAAGATACGTTTCTCTTCGGTGTCTCAGTGATGGACAACATCCGTTACGGCCGCCTGGATGCTACAGATGAGGAGGTCATCGCCGCCGCGAAGCTCGCCAACGCCGATGAGTTCATCCGGCGACTACCGATCGGCTACAAAACAAAGCTGTCAGAGAACGGCAGCAACCTCAGCCAGGGGCAGCGGCAGCTGCTCGCCATCGCGCGGGCCGTTTTGGCGGATCCCGGCATTCTGGTGCTGGATGAGGCGACAAGCAGTGTCGATACCCGTACGGAGCAGCACATCCAAGAGGCTATGCTGCGGTTGATGGAGGGGAGGACCAGCTTTGTGATCGCCCATCGTCTCAGCACGATCCGCAAGGCAGACTGCATCCTGGTTATCAACGACGGGGAGATCATCGAGCGCGGAACACACGATGAGCTGATGGCTGCGCAGGGGTTCTACTACGACCTTCACATGACGCAGTTCCGGGGTGAGGCCGCGGCGGTAGTGCCCTCTATGGCGTAGCCGCTGTCTCTGCAGCCGGTTCGTTGCTCGTCTTTACTCCAGAGGGCCCCGGGGGAAGCCTTTCCCTCCGGGGCTCTCGGTTACAGGTCCTGGTGGGATGGCGGGGGGATCGGCAGCGCGACGGTGAAGGTGGTCCCGCTACCGGCTTCGCTTGAGACGCGGACCGTCCCGTCATGGGCTTCAACCAGGGACTTCACGATCGCCAAGCCGAGCCCGGATTCGCCCGATGTCTGGGTCCGTGAGGGATCGGTGCGGTAGAAGCGTTCAAAGACCAACGGGAGGTCCTGGGGGGCGATGCCGGTCCCCGTATCGGACACACTTAGGTTGATGCACCTCTTGTCACGGGTCGCGCCCAGCGTGATTGTGCCGCCAGGTGGCGTGTACCGCAGGGCGTTTGTGACGAGGTTGTTCAGTACCTGCGCCATCCGCTCGGGATCGACCAAGACAGCGGGCAACTGTGCGGGCGCCTCCACCGCTAGACCGATCCCCAGTTCTGCAGCCTGGACTGAATGGGCGGCGGCTGCCCGCTCCAACAAGACGGTCGGGGCCACTTGGCAGCGATTCAGTGGCAGTTCACCGGCATCTGCGAGAGACAACAGCCGGAGATCGCTTATCAGTCGGTTGAGATGCTGGGCTTCGCGGTGCATCGTCGCGTAGGTGGCGGGGGTGCCCTGGAGCTTGCCGTCGGCCAGACCCTCTGTATAGCCCAGCAAGACAGTCAGTGGCGTACGCAAATCATGAGCGATGTCTGCGGTCATCTGGCGCCGGAGGCGGTTGGTGCGTGCCAGGTCAGCACTCATTTGGTTGAAGGCGGCGGCTAGGTCGCCAATCTCGTCCTGTTGATCGATCCTCACTTGCCGGCCCAGGTCACCATTGGCGACCGCGTGCGTAGCCTCGGTGAGCTTGCGGATCGGCTGGGTGAGCGTCCGGGCGAGAATGACGCTAGCCACGAGGGCGGCGGCGCCAGCCGTGATCGCGCTGAGCAAGATGGCGCGCTGGATCCGCTCCAGGAAGTCGCCCTCGGGCGTGTCCGGACGCCACGGCCCCATCAGGTTCTCGAAGTAGAGATAGCCTACCACCTCGCCTTCGATCTCTAGCGGCACGCCGGCTTTGAGCACCGCTACCCGCAGCCTCGAACCTGGCGGGTAACGCCGCGGGCCGACAATAACCCTGTGCTCCGGATCGGTCAACGTGATCGCCATCGGCTTGGCCGAGTCATCCTGCCGCCAGGCGTGGTCTTCCTGGAAGAGCGCAACTACCCCCTCCCAGGATCCGTGAGTCGCATAGTGGTCGGTCAGGGACGCGACGATGCTCGATCTCTCCAGGTCGAAGAAGAACTTGCCGAAGGCGGATTGTGCCTGAACACCGGCGTAAAGAGCGACCAGCGCAGCGCCCACCAGGCCAATCGAGAGAAATGCCAACGTCAGCTTGAGGGAGATGGATCTCAGGCGCAAGGGAACCCGCCTCTGAACCTAGGGGAGCGATCCCGCGAAGCGATAGCCGACGCCGTAGACCGTCTCGATATACTGGGGATGCCGGGGATCCGGCTCGATCTTTGCGCGAAGGTTGCGAATATGGACGTCGATCGTACGCTCGTAGCCTTCGTAGGCATCGCCCTGAAGACGCTCCAGCAGATCGTAGCGGGAGTAGACGCGGCCCGGTACGGACATCAGGGCCTCTAGAAGGCCGAACTCAGATGGGGTGAGGTCCTCGATATCCCGGTCCTCAATGCGCACGGTGCGGCGTCCTCGATCAAGGATCACCTTGCCGGCGCTCAATACATCCGGCACGATGGCGCCCTTACTCGTCCTCCGCAGCAGCGCGCGCACCCGAGCCGTCAGCTCGCGCAGGCTGAAAGGCTTGGTAACATAGTCATCCGCCCCCAGCTCGAGCCCAAGCACCTTGTCACTCTCGTCCAGCCGGGCGGTCAGGACGATGATGGGTGTGTCGGACTCCCGGGTATAGGCCCGGATGAAGTCGTAGCCTCCCATCGTGGGCATCATCAGATCCAAGAGAATGAGGTCGGGGCGCTCGTCGCGTGCGATGAACAGGGCCTCCTGCCCGTCCTGGGCAGTGAGGACCCGGAATCCTTCAGCGGTGAGATAGTCGCTCACCATGGCAACGAGCTCCCGCTTATCATCCACCACAAGGAGTGTGTTGGTCATCTCTCTGTAGCAGCCACTGACGTTTCCTGGAAATCCTATTGGATCACGTCTGGATCATACCACAGACAGCCTAGTTCAGCACATAATCGCCGTCGCGCAGATAGAGGAATCCGTACTGCGGAAGCTCTCTCGTCGGTATCTGGAAGGTCGTGCTGTTGAGCAGAGGCATCCAGGAAGACTCCTTGAGCAATCGATCGGCTTCAGCTCGGTCGAGCTTCCCATCTGCGACGGCTTGGGCTAGCCCGTCCTCGCGAGCTGCTGTCAGTCGCGCGATCAGTGACCGCCAGGTCAGTCGGCGGCGGACGAGCCAGTCAGCCAGGGGGTGTTCCTCAAGCTCCTCGAGCGTGATGTCGAGCGACTCGGCCAGAAGGACCCCGGGGTCGACGTAGGGATGCGCTCGATAGCGCATCAGCCGGTCCTCCATCTGTTCCTCTGTCATTACCCCTTCCTCTACCGCCTGAGTCAGTGCCTGTTCGAGGGCGGCCTCGCGCGCCGCTTGGAGCTCACCCAACGCGATCCCCAGGCTCTGCGCCAGAAAGGCCAGAAAGAGGGCCTCATCACCGCTTCGTTGCAGCTCTGCAGCCACCAGCGCGTAAGGGCCTGCCAACTGGTCACCACGCGCCTCTCTCTCATGCGGCTCCGCAGTCGTAACCAGACCCTCGTTGAGTAGCTGGACGAGGAGCTTGCGGTGTGCTTGCTGGCGCGCTGCTTGCAGTTCCTCGCGACCGATGTCTAGCGCCTGGGCGAGTAGGGCATCACCTGCAGCGTCGCGATAGGGGTCGATATGGGCCCTCAGCTGGGCGATTGGCTGTGCAGCCTTCTGCACCGGTTGCAGGCCCTGGGGGTTCCTGCTGGAGATCCAGTGCCGCAATCTATTTGCTGCTGCTGTCAGCGCGCCTATAGTAAGAACCAGTGTCGTTCCGCCGACCAGCTCGACGGACATCACGATTGTCTCTCCGACCATGGCAAATCCTCCCTGCGCGATGGATACTCAGTGCACCTATGATACTGTCCACTTATGAAGAAAATGTTAAGGAGTTGTTCGGACCCTGTGTAGTTCCGGTTGCCGGTGACCGGGGCTGACGTATACTGACCGTTGGGTGTTGGCTGGGAGAGGGCGCTACTTGGGATAGAAGGGGATACGATATGGTGGAGTTCCCATCATTGGAATGGTCTAGGGTCTCTCCGACGGATGTCGGGTTCAGTGCGGACAAGCTCGCATTAGCTGTCTCCGACCTCGATGAGCTCGCAGGGCAACGCGGGTATCGACTTGCGATCGTGAAGGACGGGCTGCTGGCGGGCGAGAGCCACCGCGGCTTTGCACCTGATGAGCCGCTGGCTATCGCTTCGGCGGCCAAGTCGTTCTACAGCAACATCCTCGGCATCGCTGTGGCGGACGGCAAACTACCCTCGGTCGACGCTCCCGTGATCGACATCTACCCAGAGTTGGTGGACGTGCCGGAGGGTCAAGGCCCGAAAGAGGGGCGCTATGCCTTCCCGAAGGACGCTGCGATCACGTACCGCCAGCTGATTGGAAACACCTCGGGCTATATGAAGCCCGGCGAGGAGCCAGGCGAGGTCTTCCACTACCAGACCTACGGCATGAACATCCTGACACATGCGGTGGCCAAGGCGTATGGGCTCTACGACACGGCCGACCCCGAGGGCTCACCAGGGTTTCAGGTACTTATTCAGGAACGGCTCGCGGAGCCAATCGGCGCGATCTTTGATTACACGCTTACGAACTTCGACTTGCACGCCAAGGCGCGCCTGGCCATCTTTGGATACTATTGCCAGATGCACGCCCGGTCACTGGACCTGGCGCGGGCTGGCTGGCTCTGGTGCAACTACGGGTGCTGGGGCGATGAACAGGTTATCCCAGAAGCCTGGATGCAGGCTTCGGTTGCGGTCAATCCCGACATCGTCAAGCACGAGCCGGAATCCCAGTGGACCTATGGATATGGGTTCTGGACGAATGCAGCGGGCGTTCTGTGGCCGGACCTGCCGCGCGATGGCTTCACCGCGGCAGGGGCCGGTGGACATTACATCAGTGTCTTCCCTTCGCAAGGCCTTGTCATTGTGCAGAACCCCGGTCCCTATCACAACGCGCGCCCTGATGGAACCGTCGCTAACGGCGATTTCTTGGCGATGGTATTGGATGCCTTGCGGTGAGGCGAATACGCAGGAACAGCGAGTCAGCGAGCGGCCGGTTCGATGAGTAAGGAGTACGTATGTCTGAAGGATTTGAGCCTCTGAGTGTGGAGGCGTTGGTTGCGCAGGCGGCGGCGATCCGGTGCGATATCATCGAGATGATCGCGGCGGCGCAGGCGGGGCACCCGGGGGGGTCCCTCTCAGCCGCTGACATAGTCACGGCGCTGTACTTCCGGGTGATGCGGCTGGACCCCTGCCGTCCCGATTGGCCCGATCGGGATCGTTTCATCCTGTCGAAGGGGCACGCCTGTCCCGTTTGGTACGCTGCCCTGGCTGAGCGGGAGTATTTCGACAAAGCGCATCTAGGCACACTGCGGCAGCTCAACAGCATCCTGCAGGGACACCCCGATATGACCAAGACGCCGGGTATCGACATGACGGCGGGCTCGCTTGGGCACGGGCTTTCAGCGGGACTGGGCATGGCGCTTAGCGCCAAGCTGCGTCACCAGGACTACCACGTCTGGGTGGTGCTGGGTGATGGGGAGGTTCAGGAAGGGTCGGTCTGGGAGGCTGCTATGGCGGCGGCTAAGTGGCGGCTTGATAACCTGACCGCGATCGTCGACCAGAACGGACTTCAGAACGATACTTGTGTTGACGAAGTAATGCCCGTCGCCCCGCTGGCGGACAAGTGGCGGGCCTTCGGATGGGAGGTGGTCGAGATCGACGGTCATGATATGCCGGAGATAGTAGGAGCGCTGGAGGCAGCCAGGTCAGCGGTCGGGCGCCCCATCTGCATCGTCGCCCACACAGTGAAAGGGAAGGGCGTGTCCTACATGGAGAACCAGGCCGAATGGCACGGTAGAGCGCCGTGTGCTGAGGAGGTTGCGTGCGCGCTTGAGGAGATTCGGCGGTGTGCTTGTGAGTAGGCCGGTCTACCACCACATCCGGTCCGATGTCATCGAGCTGCTCAAGGCGGGCACGCTGTTGAGCCAAGGGGCCGGTCAACCCACACGCTATGCCTATGCCGAGGCCATTGTTGGGGTGGGAGAGCTGCATGCCGACGTTGTCGTGCTCGATGCTGACGTCAGCAAGTCGCTGCGCACTACGCAGTTTGCGGAGGCGTTTCCCGAGCGGTCTTTCAACTTCGGCATCGCTGAGCAGAATATGGTCGCTGCGGCGGCAGGGATGGCCACGACCGGTCTCATCCCCTTTGCCAGCAGCTACGCGGTCTTCCTGACCATGCGCGCGCTGGATCAGGTGCGTAACAGCATCCACTATCCTAGGCTCAACGTGAAGCTGGCCTCGAGTCACGGCGGCATCACGCCCGGTCCCGATGGGCCAACGCATCAGGGCCAGGAGGACCTCAGCTTGATGCGCGCCATCGCCAACTCGACGGTCGTAGCCGCGGCAGATTGCACGACGACCAAGCTCGCCACTTTTGCGGCGGCGGCATACGAGGGGCCCGTCTACCTGAGCTTCACGCGCGATCCGGTCCCTGATCTCTATGATGACACGTATCCCTTCGAGATTGGCAGGGCCGTCGTGATCCGTGAGGGCACCGATGCCACCATCGTGGCGATCCGGGATATGGTCGCGCAGGCTCTGGTCGCGGCGACAACGTTGGCCCGGCGCGGGTTAAGCGTCCGTGTGATCGATTGCCACACGCTCAAGCCGCTGGACGAGACGACCCTCCTGCAGGCGGCGAGGGAGACAGGCGCTGTGGTCACTGCCGAGAGTAACACAATCCTCGGCGGCCTAGGCAGCGCCATGGCGGAGTTGTTGGTCGAGAACCATCCCCTGCCGATGGAGCGCATCGGTCTCCGGGATACGTTCGCTGAGTCTGGACCTTACCTTGCGCTTCTGGAGAAGTATGGGATGTCAGCGGCGCACATTGCGAGCGCGGTGGAGCGGGTCGTACAGCGCAAGTCTGGAGGCTAGAGTCCTGATTGATCCCTCCTCTAGCTGGCGCCCTTGTGTGGCGTAGCGCTGCCTTGAAGTGACCCCATTTGTTTGAAGAGTAATCGGGGCCTTGGGAGTCCGAAACTGCATCTCAGGCCGCATGGTGCACATAGTAGGC
>JAFGNI010000032.1 GCA_016927095.1 Anaerolineae bacterium
ACCCGCCCTACATGGCTCCCGATGCAGCAGGCCTATCTACATGCGATTACTCTGCGTTTTAGGAAAGAGACCTGCAGTACACTAGTTTGACGCCTGTTGGCATGTCGAGTATGGTGAAATCGGTATCTCCAGCCCAGAACACGAGGCTGCCCGAAATCGGTCTTCAGTCCCAAGGAGGGATCATGGAACCAGAAGTCCGCTATCATATGCTGCGCCCCGCGCAGATCGTCGAACGACGTGAGAGATGCTCCGTACTCTACATTCCCATCGGCACCATCGAGTGGCACGGGGTCCACAACGCCACCGGGGCCGACACGTTGCAGGCCGAGGGTCTGGCGATCATGTGCGCCCGGAAGGGCGGGGGTTTGGTCTTCCCGCCGCTCTACTACGGCGAGACCCGGCTAGAAGCCCTGATGGAGGCCAACGCCGGGGACCGGGACCAGATTGCCGCGGAGATGGGGCTATCTCCCGACAACTTCCTGCCGGAGCGGCAGCCCTTCTCCGCGACAGAACAGGCCATGAATTACCACAAGCTGCTCATCCACATCCTCGCCGAGGCCGAGACGCTGGGCTTCAAACTGGGGGTCCTCGTCGCCGGACACTATCCGCTGATTGACCATGCCCGCGCTGCCGTTCTCCAGTTCAACCAGCGGGAGTTCAGCAAGCGTAAGGGGATGCTGGCTTGGGCCTGTGTCGACTATCTGCTGGTGCAGGATCAATATCCCCGGGCCGGGGACCACGCCGCGGGGTGGGAGACCTCGCATATGCTGGCGCTGCACCCAGAGACGGTGGACCTCAGCCGGCTTCCGCCCGAGGGCGAGACTCTCGTGGGCGTCGGCGGGGCGATGCCGCCCCAGCGTGCCACGGCTGGGTTTGGGCGCGAGACCCTTCAGGCCGCTGCCGCCGTCATTGTTGAGGAGGTCCACCATCGCCTGCGTAATCCGCAGCTCTACCGGGGACACGGGAACAGCCTGCGCGAGGGCTTGTGGCGGGCGTAGGCTTTCAGCTAGTCAGCGGTCGGCGATCAGAGGCGCCGGGAGCAAGAAGGCGGGCTTCGTGCGATCGACGTCCGGCGCTAAGCATTTCCTGGATTTGTACGGTCGGTCGTCCAGCGGCAAGCTGGCGGGCACTCTGTGAGGAGCGAGCGCTATGGCATATGTGATTGTGACGTACTTCAGCAAGACGGGGCATACGAAGGCGTTGGCAGAGGCCATCGCCGAGGGTGCCGCGTCGGTGGATGGCGTGACGTGCGCGTTGAAGCCGGTCGCCGAGATGACCAACGACGACTGGCTCGCCGCCGATGGCATCATCGTGGGATCGCCGACCTACTTCGGGCAGATGGCGGCTGAGGTCAAAGCGCTCATCGACGAGACCGTCAAGATCTACGGCAAGTTGGAGGGCAAGGTGGGGGCGGCCTTCACCACCTCCGGGGGCGCCGGTTGCGGCCATGAGTTGACCAATATCTCCATCATCACGGCGCTATTGGTCTCGGGCATGGTCGTCCAGGGGACGACGCAGGGCCCGCACTTCGGTCCTTTCGCTGTCGGCAAGCCCACGGACAAAGATCTGGCGAAGGTCCGGGACCTCGGGATCCGAGTGGCGACGCTGACGAAGAAGCTGTTTGGATAGTTGGGCTGTTATGGCGCCCGTGACAATCTCGCGTTAGCCTAAGCTGCTAGGTGCGTGAAGGGCATGTCCATGGAGCCGAAGGCTCTCACGTGGTGGGACGCCATCGACAAGCTCCCTCAGATCGAGACGTGGCAGGACTGGGGCGAGATCTTCCTCGACGTGCCGACCTGGGCACCCGTGGTGACCGAGATATGCCGTCGCGCCGGCCTACCGTGTCGCACGATCACGGCAGGCTATCCGGGCAGCAACGCGGTCTTCATCGCCAACGCGTCGGACCCAGAGGCCCGCGTGGTGGTCAAGATCTATGCGCCGCTCTGCCCGGAAGACTACGACTTCGAGCGCGAGATCCATCCTCTCTTGTCGCAGATCCCAGAACTCGGTGCACCCCGGTTGATCGCTCACGGCGTCCTCGCCTCGCAGACGCGCTGGCCCTACGTTGTTCTAAGCTTTGTGCCGGGCGAACCCATTCGCGAGGTGCGTGACGAGATCTCTGACGGCAACTTGATGCAGATCGCGGCGGACCTTGGCCACCGCGTCCGGGCACTCCACGCGATTCCACCGGCGATGGTCACCTCCCTCGATGCGACCATCGACGGCTGGCGACGCTACGTGGCCCAGCAGGTTCCGCGCACGATCAAGGCGCTGCGGCGCGAGTCGGATCTTCCCAACCGGCTGCTCGCACAGATACCGGCCTTTGTGGATGACGTGCTTGCCCCGTCGCCCCGCGGCGGCGCCACATCTTTGCAGCGGGAGCTGGTCCTGGTCAGCGGCGACATCACGGCAGATCACGTACTGTTGATCGTTAAGGACGGCGCCTGGTGCATCTCTGGTCTCATCGACTTCGCTGATGCGCGCGTTGCGCCGCCGGACTACGAATGGGTCCCTCTTTGGTTTAGCGCCTTCGATCGCGACGCCGCGGCCTTTGATGCTTTCCTTCGCGCCTATGATCCTGCTCTGTGCCTCGACGCGGCCTTCTACCGCCGCGCCCTGGCCTTCACCTTCCTGCACGAGTTTGGAGCGTCGATCATCGCCCAGACGCTCCCGCCCCGGGTCCAGCACAAGCTCGAGGATGTCGAGGACCTACTGGCGGCGCTCTGGCAGCAGGCGTAGTGGGGCGTGCGCGCCCGGCTGGCGCCCCGCCAGGCAACCTTGGTTTGTCGAGAGCGCCCAAGGCCCGCAGAAGGCCCTTGGGCGCGGAGGCGTGGGTCTTGGGCGCAGAGGCGTGGGCCTTGCGCGTGGGCTGCGCGCTGCTATCGTCAAGCTGTGCCGCGCCAGTTGCGACGTTGGCTTTCGGTAGCGGGATTCGTGCAAAAACCGTTGACTCGGGTCGTTTTCTGTGGTACGATAGCAGTTGTTCAGTATTTGTACAAGTGAATAGATAGCGGACGCCTAATGCGCGCACATTTACACAACGCGTGCGCGGCAACGGGGGAACCAATTTGGGGCGAATCGCGAACCAGTGTTGTTGACTGGGAGCGTAGGGCGAGCTTCTTCCGTCCGAGTCCGACAGCTAACCTCGTAGGCGTGGAAGAGGGCAACCTGTGTCAAGGTGCCCTTTTTTTGCTGCACAGCAGTCCGGGGCGCCTCGTCAAAAGTGAGTGATGGTCACACGAACTCAGAGGAGGCGAGAGATGGAGAAGAAGGAGAAGTCCGACGATCCGCTGATACGCACGGATGTGCAGCACCTACACGGTGAGCCTCATGCTGCGGTGGACGATCCACCTGCGGTGGATTTGGCGCAGTTACCCATGCCGGTCGTCGAAGAGCTTAGGGCGAACGGCCACGCGACCCAAGATATCGCGCTTGCCGTGAGGTCGGACTTGGGTCCCGACGGACAGTTCGGCGAGCAATGGTTGTTCATCGATCACCAGCACCTGCTGGTCCTCGATCGCCCCAATGGGCGAGCGTACCAGCGCCACAAGTTCGCGCTGGACGAGATTGAGGATGCGAAGATTGAGCGCTGCGTCGGCAACGGCCTGATTCAGGTCAGCGTCGCCCAGCAACCCCACGTGCTCCTGCACTACTCCAACGAGCTGACCGACCGGTTTGGGCGTGTGGCGCAGTATCTGCACGAACGCGCCAAGAAGGGTCCGGCTACCCCGGTGCCCAACCCCAATGCCGACGCCCACGTCTGCATCAGCTGTGGGCGCTACTTAGCCGATCCCTCAGCCAAGGTTTGTCCCAGCTGTGTGCAGCGCGGCAAGATCTTCAAACGCTTGATGCTGGAGGCCAAGCCCTACTGGGGCACGATGTCCATCATCGTGCTGCTCCTGCTGGCAGGTGCGATCGTCAACTTGATTCCGCCGCGGCTGACCCGCATCCTGATCGACGATGTCCTGTCGGAAAGTGGGCGCGCGGATCTGTTGATCTGGGTCGTTCTCGTGCTTCTGGGGATGCACGTCGCCAATGTCGCCATCACCATCGTGAAGAATCGCCTGACGATCAACGTCAGCGGGCAGTTCACCGCGGAGATTCGCGAGAAGCTCTTTGCGCATCTGAAGCGCCTGCCCATCGACTACTTCGACAAGAACCAGACGGGCCGGTTGATGACCCGCGTGAACCAGGATACCGGCGAGCTGCAGGGCCTTTTCTCGCAGATGACGACCTTCGCGCTGAATATCCTGATGGTGCTTGGTATCGGTGTGGCCCTCTTCACGATGTCGCCGTCCCTGGGCCTCTACGTGCTCATCCCCACGCCCTTTGTGATGGCGGCGGCCTATCACTACTACCGGTACATGCGCCCGCACTTCCGGCGCTTCTGGGTCGCGCGTTGGCGGCTGAATGCGATGCTCAACACCTTCCTGTCGGGCGTCCGCGTGGTGAAGGCTTTTGCCCAGGAGGACCAGGAGGAAATCCGCTACCGGCAGCGCAACAACCGTGTGCTCCAGACGCAGCTGCAGGTCAACCTTGCCTGGGGTAAGTTCTTCCCACTGATCTCCTTCGCCTTCAGTGCAGGGGGCCTGATCATCTGGTACGCGGGTGGGCAGGCTGTGCTCGCCGATCGCATCTCGGTGGGTACCCTGATGGCCTTCATCGGCTACCTGGGCATGTTCTACGGGCCGCTCTCCAACCTCACGCAGGTCAGCCAGGCGATGAACCGGTTTGTGACGATCTCCCAGCGGACCTTCGAGTTGCTGGACGAGGCCGAGCAGGCACAACCGGAACGCCCCATCAGCAAGCCCCAGATCACGGGTGAGATTGCGTTCAACCATGTGACCTTCGGGTACGATCCCTACTTCCCCGTCATCAGCGATGTCAGCTTCACCGTGAAGCCCGGCGAGATGATCGGCCTCGTAGGGCATAGCGGCGCCGGAAAGACCACCTTGGTCAACTTGCTTTGCCGCTTCTATGATGTGACCGACGGCGCGATCACGATCGA
>JAFGNI010000288.1 GCA_016927095.1 Anaerolineae bacterium
ACGGCAGACCGATCCGTAGGGGCGAGGCATTCCCGAACTCAACTGGATGTGCCGGCCTCCACCCACGTGGAACCGGGGCACACGACCCATCGCGTGAACGGAATGCCTCGCCCTCGTCGTCCGGGCACCCCCGCCCGCCGTTGATCCTGCGGCGACAGGACCCGTCACGCGCCGGGCGAGGCATTGCGGCGCAGAGAGTGAGTCTCGGGGTGGGTATCCGCGTTCGAGGGACCGTGGGGCAGCGGGAGCCCCTCGCGCAATGCCTCGCCCCTACACGACCGGCAATGCCTGCAGGCCGCGGCATGGCAGCACCTGTGCTGTTGATGTCGCCCCCAATCTGGAAGGCACCCGTCGCCGGGCATCACTTGACCTGGATATCCCCGATCCTATACTGAACTTGATGGGTGAACCAGTGCCACGACAGCGAAAAGCGCTATCCGGCACCGGCACGCTGTGAACGCGAGTGGCTGTGACCGCGATGCTCAGACGCGCCCTGGCGGAGAGAACGCAGGTCGTAGCTGGCTGTCTGTTTAGCTCCGTGGCCCACGACCGGTGGATGATCGGCTGGTCCACGAGATCCTTCGGGGACACCTGGACGACTTCATAGAGTTTGCCGCTTGCATCCCGGCGCTCTTGTCCGGAGCCAATATAGAAAGGAGTCTCGATGGCGATCCCGAAGACTATGCGCCCTCATTTCCCTAAGGGCTACGTCGAGTACCCCACATCGCTTCTCGCGTGGGATGAGGTCGTGCCCCGCCTCGTCGACGCGCGGAACTACTGGCTCTGCACCGTGCGACCTGATGGGCGCCCCCACGCGATGCCTGTCTGGGGTGTCTGGACAGATGACAGGCTTTACTGGGATGGCAGTCCGGAGACACGCCACGCCCGAAACCTAGTCGGGAATCCGAACATTGCCGTGCATCTTGAGAGTGGCGACCAGGTGGTGGTAGTGGAAGGTGTGTGCTCTTCCGCTCCGAAGCCGGCGGCGGCCCTTGGCGAGCTGCTGGCCCGGGAATACACTCGGAAGTATGAGGGCTACGCGCCGGAGCCCACGACCTGGGACGCAGGGGGCCTCTACGTCGTCACGCCACACAAGGTCTTGGCTTGGACCAACTTCATCGACGACCCCACCAAGTTCCTTTTCGAGAACGCCTAACAGGAGCGACGCTATGCTCAACCTCGTCTGCCTCCCCGCTACCGAGCCGGGCGACACCACCTATGGATCGATGCCCCAGCGAACCCGGGTGCTGCCCGCTGCAGCCATCCACCATGTCCACTTCTCCACGATGGTCTGGTACAACGCTGCCGTTCGCAAAGAGGCCGTCAAACAGATCCGCGCCCTGCGGATCCGACCGGTTGTCCTCGTAGGTTTCAGCAAATCCGGCCTCGGCGCCTGGAACATCGCGCGGACGCATCCCAAGCTGATCTCCGGCACGATCATCTTCGATGCGCCGGTTGCCACCGAGGCGCTGCCGCCTTGGGGCACGACGCCCTTCTATGCGGATGACGACGCCTGGCAGAAGGACCTACCAATCCGGACGGTTGCCAAGTTCAAGGCCGCTGTCAAGAACGCCCACAGCTTAGTGCTTGTCTCGGGGTCGGCATTCCACGCCGAGATGGCGGCCCTGTCGGGAGTGCTCGCCAAAGCCGGCGTTGATCACACCTTCCTGTCCCGGCCTCATATGAAACATCACTGGGAGTCGGGCTGGCTGGATGAAGCCCTGAATGCCCTGGTGGCAATCAAGGACGTGTTCACAATCTAGAAGGAGCTGATCAGTATGTTAGCTTTGCGAAAGACGGCAGATGGCGTCGGTCATGTCGAGCTCTGCGACGTGCCAATGCCGGAGACCGGTCCGAAGGATGTGTTGATGAAGGTCTATGCGGCGGGCGTCTGCGGTAGCGACCTCTTGATACAGGATGACCGCCACTTCTACGAGGCCCCGGTCACGCTGGGCCACGAGTTCTCGGGCATTGCCTATCAGGTCGGCAGGGACGTGACACGCGTCAAAGAGGGCGACAAGTTCGTCGCGGACATCGAGTGTGGACCCGGGCGCTGGTTGGGGGTCACGGTCGACGGTGCCTATGCCTCCTACATGCGCGTCCCGGAGCACGTCATCTACCCGATCCCCGACTCGGTCTCCCTTGACCACGCCTGCCTGGCAGAGCCGATTGTTGCTACGCACCACTGGATTCAGGAACGCGCCCAGGTCAAGGTGGGGGACGATGTCGTGATCGTGGGGCCTGGCCCGATGGGCATCATGGGCTGCCAGTATGCCAAGGTTTGCGGCGCGCGGCGCGTCTTTCTGATCGGTCTCAGCAGTGATGAGAAGCGGCTGCAGATCGGGAAGCAGATGGGCGCAGACTACACGTTGATCTCTGAGGAGAGCCCAGAGCAGGTAGTGATGGCGGCAACTGGTGGCAAGGGCGCTGAGGTGGTGTTGGAGTGTTCTGCCAGCGAGATGGGCGTCCGGCATGCCCTCGACTGCGCCCGGAAGGCCTACGAAGGGCCGGGCGGCAGGGGCGTGGTGGTCTTCATCAGTCTCTGGGGGCAGAAACTCTCCATCAACCTCGACGAGATCAGCCTGGGCCAGCTCGATATCCGCGGCAGCTGGAGCTGGAACGGCCACGAGACCTGGGAGCACGCGGTCGATCTGCTGCAGCGCGATGTCCTCCAACTCGAGCCTATGATCACAGCCCACTATGCCCTCGACGAATGGGAGACTGCCTTCGCCAATCTGCGCGCCAAGCAGGACGTCAAGGCCATGATCCATCCCAATGGCCGCGATTGGGTCTAGACCCTTCCTCTGATTAAGAAGATCCGCATTTGACTTTTGGGGTGCCTGCGGCTACACTCAGGGTGTAGTCGGCACGTTAGTGTGCAGCGAAAGGAGCTCCCCATGTTGGCACGTCGATACGCCTGGCTGATTCTGGTCGTGGCTATTCTGTTGGCTCCGGTGACACAGGTTCTTGCGACGAGAAGGGTGAGACACGAAGCCGTGCCATCTCCGGCTGCCAACGCGGTGGCCGTCTCCGAAGACCACCTGATCGTTCTCAACGAAGTGATGCCCAAGCCCGCCAGCAGCGAGTATGAGTGGGTGGAGCTTCGTAACATCTTACAGGGCTACCGGCTCTTCTTGCCACTGCTCCTGCACGCCTCTGGCACCGGGGCTGTTGCCACCGGTATACCGGTCGTGGCTGGACCTGCCCCATTGAACGCTTCCCAGGTCACGGGCGATATCTCCGATTGGGAACTGACCGATGGCGATGGCAATACCTACACGATCCCCGAAGGCTTGCCACCTGTGCCGCCCGGAGCCTACATCCGCATCCTCTATGATGGTCAAGGTAGCGGGGCTGATGACTACGATTTCTCCGACGGCCTGGCTGTCCTCCACACGCCGGCGGGTCTGATCGATGTCCTTGAGGATGCCGTCGATCAGGTCGCACTCTACGCCAGCGGCAGCCACAACAACGACTCGGCGCGCGACTTCGTGGCTTGGGGTGGCGACCCCGGATCTGCCGATGACCATGCCGTGGGCGCGGGCCTCTGGCCCGAGGGCCATTATCTCACCTTCGCGGCTTCCGCCGGCTTCGTGGCGGATTGGGACGCGGACCTCAACCTGCTGCCCGACGAGTCTGTCGGTCGCTATGCCGACGCCGCCACCGGCTGGGCGATCTACCGTCAAGGGCAGCTCAGCCCCGGGGCACCCAATCCTGTGCCGCTTCCGGCTTTCGCTGAGCCCGCGGCGGGCGGTGCAGTCGACGCGGCTAATGTGGTCGTTGCCTGGAGCGTCATACCGGGCGCGTCTAGCTATGACTTCCAGCTCTCGGCAGCGTCCGATTTCGCCGTACCCCTGGTCGACACTGTGACACCGTACCCGGACTATCACCATCCCACACCGTTGACGCCAGGCACCTACTATTGGCGCACCCGCGTCGAGCGCTCCGATGGCACCCGGAGCGCCTGGACCCAGCCGTCTATGTTCCACGCGGTCGACCTGACGGGGCCGGCTCGTACCAGCATCCAGGCGGAGGCCGTGCTGGGCATCGCGTGGCAGGTGCAGCACAAGGATACCTACTTGCTCGACGTCAGTGAGCAAGGGGACAACACGCGGACGGGGGACGGCGCGTGGGACGCGCCGCATCCTGACGACCGTCGCGTGGTCGAGCACGACAACCACTACTGTCAGGTGGCCTCGATGTCGATGATCGCCTCCTACTATGGCGGCGACATCAGCCAGGACCGCCTCTCCTACTACGCCATCCGCGAGTATCCTGACTCCAGTCGAGGGCTGGATCCAGATCGCGACTGCAGCCCGGACCCCGCTGCCTGCCGTCCCGACGTCAAGGACGACTTCTGGGCTGGGCGGAATAAGGGCCTGGAGGCGGCGACGTGGATGCTCGGCTATGCCTATGACGACTGGGGTGACATCACCCGCAAATCCTACG
>JAFGNI010000289.1 GCA_016927095.1 Anaerolineae bacterium
ATACGCTGCTCACTATAGAGGATGATCGATGGATAGCCGTCTTCAGCGATATCTGGAAAGCAAAGCGGGCGTAGCGCTAAGCCCACAGATCGACGGCATCGTGGTTCGCGAATCGCCTTTGCGGAGCGCCAAACGCGGCAACCGCGTTGTGGTCCAACGGGTCGCCGGCCTTGGCGGGGTTCTCATCACCGTGCCACCAGGCACCGCCGGCGCCATCACACAGGTCGTCCGGCAGATGATGCCGTGCGAGCTTTTCTCTCCGCTGGGTCGGGCCGAGCTGTGTCGTGCATTGGGGCGGGACGACGAACCGCCACCCGAGTACTACCTTTACGGCTTCGACTACGTGCTGACAGACATCGAGGGCTTTCGACCGGTGCAGACACCCCACGAGACGACGCCGCTGCGGAAGAAGGATATCCCGGCTGAGCAGTTTGCGCTGCGGATGTCGGAGCGGCGACAACCTGTCGCAGAGGATTTCATCTGGGCCTTCGCGTGCTACCGCGATGATCCCGCCTTCCAGGCCACAGAGCTGGCCGCGTTCGGCCCCAAGTGCGCATCGATTGCCATCGCCATCTGGCGCGAGGGCCCCGTCGCCACCTTCGGCGTCGGGACAGAGCCCGCGTGCCGGGGCCGAGGGTACGGGCTCGCAGCAGTATCGGCGATGACACAGTGGCTTCTGGCGCAAGGGGAGGTCGCCGTCTATGGCGCCTACGCCAACAACATCCCCTCCCTGCGGATCGTGCGCAGGCTAGGTTACAGATTTCTCCAGCAAGAGATGGCAATATGACCGCGCACTTCGACTTCTCCAGGTTTCCAGTACTGACGACGGAGCGCCTCACGTTGCGCGAGCTCTTGCCGTCCGATGCAGAGGACGTGCTCGCCTTTCGCGGGGATCGGGAAGTACAGAGATACCACGGTCCGGTATTCCATGATCTGGAAGACGTGCAGTCCATGATTGGGGAATTGGCTGCCGAGTACGCCGACCATCAAGGGATCACCTGGGGCATCACTCTGACCAGGGATGGCAGAGTTCTGGGGCTGTGCAGCTACCACGACTGGGACCAGTACCGCCGCCGCGCTGAAATCGGATATGATCTGGCCCGGGCATATTGGGGGCAGGGCATCGCTTCGGAGGCGATGGGGGCCATCATTCGCTTCGGCTTCGACAAGATGAACCTCCATCACATCTACGCCAGAACCCTCGCTAACAACCACAGATCTGTCAGCCTCCTCGAAAGGCTTGGCTTCCAGCAGGAGGGAACGAGACGCCAACACTCATGGGAAGAGGACGGCGCCTTCGACGACAGTGCGATCTATGGTCTGGTGGAGCATGCGTACAGAACGGCGAGACGCGCCGCCGGCTGAGTGACGCGTAATCCGCACATTTCCTATTGGACCAGCCACTATGAGAGCCTGGGCCTGCTCTTCCCATCGGCGCCCGTCAACGGCGCGATCTGGGGCCTCTGGTCCCTCCTCTTCGCCATCGCCATCTACGTCATCTCCAGGCGATCCTCACTGTTGGAGACGGCCCTGCTCTCCTGGTTCGTCGGCTTTGTGCTGATGTGGGTGGTCATCTGGAACCTCAACGTGTTGCCCCAGGACCCCTGCTCATCGCCGTGCCCCTCAGTCTGCTTGAGGCGTTCGTGGCAGCTTGGATTACCGTGAAGCTGCGATAGAGCCTCTCCAGATGAGGTGGCCTGTCTGGCAGGGCCAAGCTTGGCGATGCAAACTGCCGCGCTTCTGCCAAAAATGAGGGTGCTGTGCCAGTAGTTTCCCGGCATAGGGAGTGACAGATGACAGTGATTGTACGTGGTACCAAAGAGGACGAGATAACCATCCCAGACCGCCTGATGGCTGAGTTGGATCTTCAGGATGGCGACCAAGTCAAGACCGCGATCGAGGGAAACACCTTGCGGCTAACCCCGATGAAGCGTTTCTTGGCGCTTCGCGGGATACTCGAAGACGACGAAGGCTTCGATGAGGCTCTTGGTCTGTTGGACGAAGCGTGGCGCGAATGGAATCGACCGCCATCTGTATAGACACCGGGGCCTCTCATTGCCTATCTCAAAGGACGTGAGCCGGGGGCTGACGCCGTGGCACGCGTGGTCCAGGACCACGCGTGTTATGTAACCTCGATCACGGCCTACGAGCTGTTATTTGGTGTCTCACGAGCCAAGAAAGAGATCGGCGAGGAAGCACTTCTGGGCATCCTGAGCATCTTGCCCTTCGATGCCGAGGCGGCAAGAGGCGCAGCTGAGCTCCATGCCCATCTGATCGAACGAAATCTGGATATCGGTGTCAAGGACACCTTACTCGCGGCCATATGCTTACAGTATGAGATTCCCATCCTCACGTTGAACAGCCGCCACTTCTCCCGGGTACCGGGGCTAGAGGTCGTGACGCCAGAGGGCGTTGCGGCGTCATGACGATGTCCCAATAAGCCTGGCCATTGGCGGCATCAACTCCGGCAAATGGGTCGGCAGCACAGACTGGTGCGCGGTCTGCCAGGTCCACCAAGTGGTCGGTTCGATCTCAACCCACGAACATCTCGACGGCCCCCTCTTCACCGAGTTCTGAAAGAACGGTCGACGTGAGGAGATCGAGGCTTCAACGGTGACGAGCAGCGACAGCTCCTACATAACCACCCGGCGGATCACGACGCTGCAGGGAACCCTCTTTTCCCGGGAGCTTGTGGATCAGTCCAAGTATCTCGGTGGTCAAACGGTCGAGTCCCCGCTCAAGACGCGGGATGACTTCGAGGTCTAGTTCAGCTAAGTAGCGGCGTGGCGGGACAAGGCCGAGGTCGTCGAGTTCGCGCAGGTCAAGGCGAGGTCGGACGTGGCGAGGACGCAAGGGTGATATTAGGGCATTGCCACCTCCCTCAGCACCAGCCTGCTAGCGCTCGAACGTCACCTGCGCCGTCATGCCCCACCGGAGGTCGGGCGGCGTCTCCTCAAGGACGACGCGCACGGGATAGGTGACATCCCCACCGGCGACGGTGGGCTGCAGGGCAACGCGCGTGACGTGGCCCGTTAGCTCAAGATCGAGCGCCTCGACGGTGACCACGGCATGCATGCCGACGTCGATGCCGGCGACGTCGCGCTCGCTCAGATCCGTCGTCTCCACCTCCAGGTTGTCCAGCTCCGCGACGGTCAGGACCGTCTGCCCCGGCGCCACGACCTCCCCCAGACAGGCTTCTAGGCCCACCACCATGCCGTCGAAGGGCGCCGTGAGTCGCATCGACGCTTCACGCGCGCGCGTATTCCGCAGCGCCACAGCCGCTTGCGCTACGCGAGCCTCCGCGATAGCTAGCGCTTCGGCGGTTGCACCGTGGCGCGCTTGTGCCAAGCTCGACGCTGCGCGATCTTGCTGCGCTTCGCGCTCTTGAATCATCGCGTTGAGCTGGGCAAGCGTGGTCCGCTGGATCTGCGGCACCTCCGCCCGGCGCGCCTCAGCCGCCTCAAGCGCCAGTTCAGCCGAGCGCAGGCGCAGCAGATTCACGTCCTCTCGCCAATCTTCGATGCCAAACTCGCGTTGTTGGATCTCATAGATGCGAGCCGCGCTCTCCTGAGCTTCAGCGTTCGCCACATCGGCCTCCGCAGCGGTGACTGTCGCGTGCTGGGTCGCCGCAGTGATCCGGCTTCGCTCAGCAACGGCCCGAGCCAACGACGCCTCCGCCACGGCAAGCTGCGCCTCAGCGACGGCAACGTCCTCCGCCCTCGGGCGAGCGCGCAGGAGATCCAACTGGGCCTCCGCCACAGCAAGCGCTGCCTCAGCTTGAGCGGTCTCAGCCTCCAGCGCCGCCGTGTCCAGCGCGATCAGCAGCTGACCTGCTTCGACGCTGGCGCCCTCCTCAACAAGGAGTTGGGCCACCTGACCCGACGTGGTGAAACCGATGCCGGCAAAACGACGTGGGATGACCTCGGCGGAAGCTTCCGCAACCACCGCCTCTGTCTGTGGGTCCTCAGAGATCCGCGCCGGCGCAGCGCGCATGCTGCCTGCAGCGCCGGATGCCGTGACCCCTAGGAGCAGCAGACCGAGTACCATCACCGCCAGAAACGCGCCCGGCCCTCTGATTGCGCACCGTTTTCCCGGTGCGACTAACCCCAAGACGCCGTGTGCTCTCATCTTAGTCCACATGGATCGTGACCTCGGCACTCATGCCAAGCCGCAGCTCAGGGGGTATCTCATCCAAGGTGATCGTCACGGTGTAGACAACGTCCCCACCCAAAAGCTCGGGGCGCGGGGCGATGTCCCGAACGACACCGGAGATCTCTCGACCGTCAAAGGCTTCCAGAGCCAGCGTGACCGCCTGCCCCCGCTCGACGCGACCAACATCAAGTTCGCTCAAATCTGTGGTTTCCACCCGAAGGTCCCCCAGATCGGCCAAGGTGAGCACCGGCTGGCCTGGCTGGACGACCTCCCCAACCTCCACAGCGACGTCGACAACGGTGCCCTCCATCGCGGCCAGCAGCGTTGCGCGACGGAGGGCCACTTCCGCGGCCTGTAACGCGGCTTGGGCCTCCGCCACAGCAGCATCGGCAACCGCGACCTCTTCGTCCATCACCGGTGCCGAGACTTGCGCCAATTGAGCCTCAGCGAGCCCAAGTTGTGCCTGGGCCAGTGCGACATCCGCATTGGCCACGCGCACCTCCCCCAGACCGCGCGGTGCCACCGCGTCCACCTCAGCCTGTGCGGCGTCGAGTCCGGCCTCCGCCGCGTGCCAAGCGAGGCGGGCGTTCTCTTCTGGCGGGCCCAGCAAGGGGCAAACTTCCCCATACCCCTCGACGTCCACACATGTCAAGGTGTCCTCGTGGGCCTCGAAGGTCTCGCGGCGGTCAGCCATCGCAGCAGCCAAGGCGGACCGCGCAGCAGCCGTCTCCGCCGCTGTGGCCCCGACCGGTGGTGCAGCGCGCGATGCCAAGGTCTGGGTGATCGCTGCCGTGGCGACACGGACGTTCGCCTCGGCAGCCGCTATGGCGTCAGGATCTGGCGGGGCGTCGAGCCGCGCGCGCTCCCGTTGCGCAGTAGCCAGCGCGGCCTCCGCCTGGGCTACAGCAGCCTCGAAGTCGGTAGCATCCAAGCTAACCATGCGTTCGCCAGCCTCAACCTTGTCGCCAACGGCAACGGTGACATCCTCGACACGCCCCAGCATCGTGAAGACGGCCTGCATCTGGCTGGCAGCGACGACGATGCCGGACGCAGTGACATCTTCTGTCGCTTGGCCCGTGGGCAAGGGCGTGATAACGGGGGTGGGCAGCGGCTCGGGTGTACAACTGACGAGCAGGTTGATGCAGACAAGACCTGCCAAGGCCAGGCCTGTACGCACCAATGTTCTGAGCTTGCTAGCCATAGACTCACGCTCCTTCCAGTCCGCCTAAACGTCCCGGTGATTCGCCGCAATGCGCCCGTCGACGATCTCAACCACACGGCGGGCGTGGGGAAAGACGCGGGGATCGTGGGTAGCGAAGACGAAGGTGGTCGCCATCTCCGTATTGAGACGCTCCATAATCTCCATGATCTGCTCCCCGTTGGCCGTGTCCAGGTTAGCTGTCGGCTCGTCAGCAAGCACCAGAATCGGGTGCACGGAGAGGGCACGGGCGATGGCCACCCGTTGCTGCTCACCGCCGCTGAGCTGGTCGGGCCGGTGTTTGGCACGATCCGGGATGCCCACGGCCTCCAGCAGCTCGTTGACGCGACGGCGCCGCTCCGCCGATTTCACGCCGGTCAGCAGCATCGGCATCTCGATGTTCTCGTAGGCCGTGAGCCCGGGAATTAGGGCGAAGTACTGAAAGACGAAACCGATCGTCCCCTTGCGGACATCAGCGCGGGCGTTCGGGCCAAGATCGGAGACATCCTCACCGTTGATGGTGACCGTGCCAGACGTCGGGCGGTCGAGGCAGCCCATCAGCTGCAGCAACGTCGTCTTGCCCGAACCAGAGGGCCCAACCACAGCGGTGAACTCGCCCTCCTCGATGGTGAGGTCGATCCCCCGGAGCGCCGGCGTCTCAACCTCGCCCACTTTGTAGATCTTCTTGACGTCCTTCATCTCGATGACTGCCATGATGTGCCTCCATAGCCAGGGGTCGACCTGAACGCTCGTGATTCAGCGTGAACACCTGTCCGTAAGTCGCCCGATTGTAGTAGCCGCTTCAGCGGCTCCTAGTGCTCAGTTGAGCTGATGTTTGGGGTTCGTAGTAACGACTTCAGTCGTTCCGGTGCCTTGTCGGGGCTTGCAGAACCGCCGAAGCGGTTACTACGAACGGTCGCTGTTGCTATTGGGGCTGGCGCTACAAAGCGCGAAGCGCCTCAACCGGCTCCATCCGCGAGGCGTACCACGCTGGGTAAAGCGAGCCGATCAGGGTGATGACCCATGCCATCACCGAGACGATGACCGTGTCTTGGACCGAGTGCGCGGTGTACATCCGCTCGCCAAAGGTGAACGCGGTTGTGTCAATGGCGGCAGCCGCGGTACCGATATCGATGCCGACGACGGAGAAATACTCAACCAGCAACGATCCAACCAGCACCCCCAGGGCAATGCCGGTGAGGGCTAGGGCACCGGATTCGATCAGAAACATCATCCGGATCTCCCGGGCCTTCATACCCAGTGCCGCCAGGATACCCATCTCGCGGGTACGTTCCAAAACGGTCATCAGGAGCGTGTTGACGATGACAACGGCCACGATGGCGAGGATCACAATGTAAAGCAGGTAGATGATCTGACTGCCGATCACAATGTAGTCCAACATCACAGCATTCAGATCCTCCCACGTCAGCAGCTCTAGCCCCGGCGACGCCAACGCGGCAGCGACGGCGCCGGCCTCTTCGCGATCGTGTAGTCTCGTGAGAATGGCGCTGGCGCGGCCCTCTGTGCGCGTAATGGATTGCGCCTTGGCGAGCGGCATCAGGATGATGTTGAGGTCGTAGCCGGGAATACCCGTGTCGTAGAGCCCGCGCACGACAAAGACCGCTTCGTCAGGCTGCTCGCCCGACGTAGGCATCAACAGGCTGAAGCTGTCACCGACCCCAATGTCCAGCGATGCCGCCAAACGCCGGCCCACAAGCACGCCCTCCCTATCGTCAGGCTCGGGCAGTTGCCCGGCGACGATGCCTTCCCGGAAAGGCGCATTGACCTCCGACCGGAAGTCCATCCCGTAGACGGCAACGTTCACCGACTCCTCACGGAGCCCAATCACCCCAGACGCCCATAGGATCGCCGTGGCGTCCTGCACCTCTGGATGTGCGCGCACTTGCGTAGCGAGGTCTTCCGCATCATCAAGCAGGTCTTCCCACCTAAGGCTGCTCTTGTCGCGGTCATAGTCCGCGTCTCGAATCTGTAGGTCGCTGGTCTGGATCCGGATGTTATCCTCGATCGCCATCGCATAGGTGCCCTTCATCAAGCCCCCGGTGAGCACCAGCAAGGCCACCCCCAGTAGCATCGCCACCAACGTCGCCGCCGAACGTCGCTTATTGCGGCGCAGATCCCGGACCGCAATCTTCCACAATCCCGCCATCATCTCCTCCCAAACCAACGTGACAACGTTCTAACGTTCAAACGTCACAACGTTCCTCTTCGTTGGCCCCTAGATGTGGTGCAGCGCCTCAGTGGGCTCCTGACTGGCGGCACGCCAGGCAGGATAGAGCGAGGCAATGACCGCGACCCCCACAACCATGAGGGCGCGCTGCAGCAGAATGTTGATGTCGTTAGCGAAGTAAATGCGATCGCCCATCAGCGCGTAGATCTCTGCGCCCAGCTGGCTGATGTCACCGGGCATGGGCAGTCCCACCCGCGCGCCTACGGCGTTGATGACGGCGCCCAGGGCGCACCCGACTGCGGCGCTGAGCACCCCGAGGAAGCTCCCCTCCAACAAGAACAGCGCGACGATTTCCCGCCGCTTAAGGCCCATCGCAGCAATCAGACCGATCTCGCGCGTCCGCTCCACGACAACCATCAACATCAGGTTGAAGATGCCCACGCCGGCAATAGCGAGGATAACGACATTCATGATCGCGAGCATCTGCCTGTCTGCCGACATCGCGTCGGTGAGCGAGGGATCGAGCGTATCCCATGCATCCACCTCATAACCCGGCAGCGCGGCTTGCAGCCGGGTGACCATCATGTCCTCCTCGCCAACCGTCTCCAGGTAGATCCCGACCTCGGTCACCTGATCGCGCAGGCCGAACAGGGTCTGCGCTTCGCTCAGAGAGATGAAGGCGTCGTCCTCTAGCTCATCAGCGCCCAGATCGTAGATGCCGATCACGGTCATCGTACGCTGCCGCATCTGCTCGTGCGTCGCCCGACCGGACAGGGTGATGCGATCGTCAAGGCCGACCTCGAGATCCTCTGCCATACCTTGGCCGATCAAGATGACATCCTCATCAGCGGGCTCAAGGTAGCGACCCGCCACCACGTTCTCAGGAACCGGGGAGACATGACGCTCTCGCTCCGGTTGGATCCCGATGAACACGGCGGGATAGGAGCCCCCACGGCTGCTGAGCAGGCCACTGGTCTCAATGCGTTGGGCGGCAACGATGGTCTCTGGCTGGGTCAAGGCGTATTCGACGGCTGCTTCGGCGTGGACTTCGGGAATCGGCAGCAGTGGCATCTGGTTGACCTTGTCACGATAGCCCGTGGCGTGGACGAGAACATTGCCGCCCTCCAAGCGCACGCTCTTGGCGTACATTGTGTCCATCATACCCGCCATCATGCCGTCAAAAAGCAGGATCAGCATCAGCGCCAGGGACATCGCCAGCATGGCAATCAGCGTGCGCCGCTGATTGCGCCAGACGTTGCGCCAGGCAATTCTCACATATCTACCCATCCACGGTCTCCTGAGATCGGGGGCTCACTTGGAGAACCACGCCCGCAGTGTATCCTCGCTGACCATCGGCAACGAACCCGGTGTTGCGCCGAGCACGCGCTCGATCGCCTGCTGTCCCACAGCGAATGTGTGCAGTGCCAGCGCCTCCGCATCTGGAGCGATGTCCGGGTGCGAAATCAGGTCGACAAGCTTATCCGATAGGTGACGTGCGATCACATACACAATCCCGGCAACCAGCTTCGCGTCCTGCGCTGCAGGCAAGGTCGCAAAGGTACCCTCCTGGACACCCTGCGCGATGATCCCAGCCAGGGCCGGCACGGCAGCTTCCGTCACCTGCGTGCGTAGCTTGTGATAGAACAGCACGTTAGCATCCGACCGCACCATACTCACATAAGCGAGCATCTCCGGTTTGCGCGCCAGCTTCCAATTACCGATAATCTGAAACGCTCGCTTCCATTTCTGCACCACATCGAGGGTTTCATCGGCCACGATAGCGTCGAAGAGCTCAAAACTCTGGTCGACAAGGTCGGTGACGAGGGCCTCCAGGACATCCTGCTTCGCATCGAAATAGTAGTAGAACGTGCCCTGTGAGACACCGACCGCCGTGACAATGTCGTGCACCGAGGTGCTCTCATAACCTTGCGTGTAGAAGAGCTGGCGGGCGGTGTCGATCAGCTCCTGTCGCCGTTCCTCGGGTGCTTTGACTGTGCGCGCCATCGTTACCTCGCTCCGTACACTAAAGTTGTGTGAACACCTCACGACCCGAAGTTACTGACTGACGATCAGTCAGTAATCACAGTATACCGGAATCACGCTAGAAAGTCCAGCGCCAGACGCCCCACCGGGGCATCTCTACAGCCGCACAGCACAACCCGTCGTGGTAGAGACGTGCCGTTGGCACGTCTTCCGCGAGGCTAACCGCGACAATCAGCCGCAGTTGCCCCACCGGGGCGTCTCTACAGCGGCACAGCACAACCCGCCG